>DATHVY010000338.1:0-3106 GCA_035461045.1 Planococcus sp. (in: firmicutes) | reverse complement strand
AGAAAACGAAGCAAATCCGATTTTGAACGTCATTAAATCCGCAATAAATTTCACGCAAAAAATAACTAAAATGATCGTATTGAACATATCCTGCCCTATCAACATTTGATCAAATTTAAATAAATAATAAAGGATTGAGATCCCGGAAATTACATTAATGATGATCAGAATGATTTTGTCGATTCTAGGGGTATAACTTACGCTTTTTTCCATCCTCTCATTCCTTTATCTATATATTTAATAAATCAATTGATCCAATATCAATCACTTCAACAGGAGATGTTATAGATCACGCCCCTCAATACTCTAAGTAAGCGGCTTTCTTCTTCTCCAATAAACTGCAGTCATTTTTGACCATTATTTCCACCAAACTTTCAAAAGGCGTGCTGGTAGGATTCCAGCCTAAAAGGCTTTTAGCTTTCGTAGGATCTCCTAACAACTGTTCAACTTCCGCAAGCCGGAAATATTCCGGGTTCACTTCAACCAAAACTTCTCCAGTCTTTTTATTGATGCCCACTTCGTCAATTCCTTCGCCGTCCCATTCAATTTCTATTCCCGCGTGTTTAAATGCTAAAGTCGCAAATTCTCTGACCGTATGCATCTCGCCAGTCGCAATGACAAAATCCTCCGGGGAATCATGTTGAAGCATCAACCACATGCATTCCACATAGTCTTTTGCGTAACCCCAATCCCTCTTAGCATCCAGATTCCCCAAGGAAAGTTTCTGTTGTTTTCCATGGGCAATCCTTGCTACGGCCATCGTTATTTTCCTTGTAACAAACGTTTCTCCACGACGTTCAGATTCATGATTAAACAGGATTCCATTAACAGCAAACATGTTATAGGATTCTCTATAATTCTTGGTAATCCAGTAGCCATAGAGCTTCGCTACCCCATATGGAGACCTCGGGTAGAAAGGAGTTGTCTCTTTTTGAGGGACTTCCTGAACTTTCCCGTACAGTTCAGAAGTTGATGCCTGATAAATTCTTGTCGTGTTCTCTAATCCTAAAATACGGACAGCCTCTAAAATCCGGAGGGTTCCGACTCCATCAACATCCGCTGTATATTCAGGTGTCTCGAAGGATACTTTGACATGGGACATAGCGGCCAAGTTGTATATTTCATCCGGTTTTATTTCGCTGATGAGCCGTATCACATTTGAAGTATCGGTCATATCACCATAATGAATATAAAAATTGTCACTGGTTCTTAGCTCTTCTATATACAAGTGCTCGATTCTTGACGTATTGAAACTGGAGCTCCTCCTAATTATCCCGTGTACTTCATAACCTTTTTCCAACAAAAAATCGGATAAAAATGATCCATCCTGGCCGTTCACTCCAGTAATTAAAGCCTTTTTCATAAAATCTCCCCCATCATTTAGCATCTAAACTTGCTTGTTGCGAATTTTCTAAAAACCAATCATAGACACGTTCCAATCCTTCGTCCAGCGGAACCTTCGCTTCCCAACCCAAACTGTTGAGTTTTGTAACGTCAACTAATTTCCGGGGAGATCCATCCGGTCTCGAGCTATTAAAGATAATGTCTCCTTCGTAATTGATCGTTCTTTTTATCTCCTCGGCCAATTCTTTAATCGAGATATCATTGCCAACCCCTACATTCACCAATTCACTTCCGTTGTACGTATTCATCAAATAAACGGCTGCATCGGCCAGGTCGTCCGAATAGAGAAACTCTCTTTTCGGCGATCCCGTTCCCCAAACCTCGACGGTTGGAGAAGAGTTGAGTTTCGCTTCATGAAATTTCCTGATTAAAGCCGGCAGGACATGAGAACTTTCCAAATCGAAATTATCATTAGGACCATACAGATTTGTAGGCATGATAGAAATGTAATTCGTCCCGAACTGCCTGTTGTAGGACTCACACATTTTAATCCCTGCTATTTTTGCAATCGCATAGGGAGCATTCGTTTCCTCCAACTCTCCGGTCAATAAAGAATCTTCTCTCATTGGTTGAGATGCGAACTTAGGATAGATGCAGGTACTTCCTAAAAACAGCAATTTTTTTACATCATTTTGATGGGCAGCGTCGATTACATTCGTTTGGATCATTAAATTATCCCGTATGAAGTCTGCTGGATAATCGTTATTGGCGGCTATGCCGCCCACTTTAGCCGCTGCCAGAAAAACATATTCCGGTTTTTCTTGCTGAAAGAATTCATCCACCTGATTGCGATCCGTCAAATCCAATTCACGGCTCGTACGATAGATTAAGTTGGAATATCCTTTCGCTTTCAAATTCCTTACAATAGCCGAGCCTACAAGACCCCTGTGTCCGGCAATATAGATTTTAGATGTTAACTCCATGAGTATCACGCCTTTTCTCAGCAATTTATGTTAGTTGAATGCTCCAAAAAACTTCACTAGACCTACCTTATTCCTTCAGCATATATTGCTTTTTGAAATAATCTTGATATTCACCGTTGATAATATTTTCCCACCATTCCTGGTTGTCCAGGAACCACTCGACCGTTTGTGCAATCCCTGTTTCAAAATCGTATTGTGGTTTCCATCCCAATTTTTCCAACTTAGCCGGATCGATGGCATATCGCTTGTCGTGCCCTTGCCGATCTTCCACGAACTCGATCAAATCCTCAGATTTTCCTAACGCACTGATGATCTTCCGAACTACTTCAAGGTTCGTTTGTTCATTATGGCCCCCGATATTATAAACTTCTCCAGTCACTCCTTCGTGCATGACGAGGTCGATTGCCGAGCAATGGTCCCGAACATGCAGCCAATCCCGGACGTTCTTTCCGTCACCGTAAACCGGAACCTTTTGATCATTTAATAGGCGTGAAATTGTCAACGGAATCAGTTTCTCAGGAAAGTGATAAGGTCCATAATTATTTGAGCAACGGGTTATATTGACCGGCAAACCGTAAGTTTCATAATAAGAACGGACGAACAAATCCGAAGAAGCTTTACTGGCGCTGTAAGGGCTGTTCGGTTGCAGCGGCGTTTCTTCAGTGAAGAATGTATCCGGATCAAAGTCCAGTTCCCCATATACTTCATCCGTCGAAATGTGCACAAACTTTTTCACCCCATTCGCCTTAGCAGCTTCCAACAACACCTGGGTGCCCAAA
>DATHVY010000337.1:0-6189 GCA_035461045.1 Planococcus sp. (in: firmicutes) | reverse complement strand
CGTCGATTTCACTTATGAAGTATCGCGCAGCCTTGCAGCCTGTGAAGGTGCCGTTTTGGTTGTCGATGCTGCACAGGGCATCGAAGCTCAGACCTTGGCGAATGTTTATTTGGCTTTGGACAATGATCTTGAAATCGTGCCAGTCATCAATAAAATCGATTTGCCTGCTGCTGATCCTGAACGGGTACGCCAGGAAGTGGAAGATGTGATCGGTCTGGATGCTTCAGAAGCTGTACTGGCTTCCGCGAAAGCGGGAATCGGCATTGAAGAGATTCTGGAACAGATTGTCGAAAAAATCCCAGCACCTACCGGTGACCCGGGTGCGCCTTTGAAAGCGCTGATTTTTGATTCTCTTTATGATCCATACCGCGGTATTGTTTCTTATATCAGAATCGTCGAAGGGACAGTCAAGCCCGGCGACAAAATCAAAATGATGTCCAGCGAAAAAGAGTTTGAAGTGATTGAAGCTGGAGTATTTACACCGAGAGCCACTCTTCGTGATGAGTTGACGGTCGGTGATGTCGGCTTCTTGACAGCCGCCATAAAAAATGTCGGCGACGCACCAGTGGGTGACACGATTACATTGGCAAGAAATCCTGCAACAGAGGCCTTGCCTGGTTATCGCCGTCTGAACCCGATGGTTTATTGCGGACTTTACCCGATCGATACGTCGAAATACAATGATTTGCGTGATGCGCTTGAAAAATTGGAATTGAACGACGCTGCTTTGCAATTCGAACCAGAGTCTTCCCAGGCACTTGGTTTCGGCTATCGTTGCGGATTCCTCGGCCTGCTTCATATGGAAATCATTCAGGAGCGGATTGAGCGCGAGTTTAATATTGACTTGATCACCACTGCACCAAGTGTTATCTATCACGTCCATATGACGGATGGTGAAGTTTTAAATATCGACAACCCGGCCATGATGCCGGATCCGCAAAAAATCAAAATGGTTGAAGAGCCTTATGTGAAAGCGACAATCATGGTTCCGAACGATTATGTCGGAGCTGTTATGGAAATTTGCCAGAAAAAACGCGGCAATTTCATGACAATGGATTATGTCGATAATTCACGGGTCAGCATCATTTATGAATTGCCGCTTGCGGAAATCGTTTATGACTTCTTTGATCAGCTAAAATCAGGCACAAAAGGATATGCTTCATTCGATTATGAATTGATCGGTTATAAAGAATCCAACCTTGTGAAAATGGACATTCTGCTGAACACGGAACAAGTGGATGCTTTGAGCTTTATTGTTCACCGTGATTTTGCTTATGAACGCGGCAAAGTGATCGTCGACAAGCTGAAGACATTGATTCCAAGGCAGCAGTTTGAAGTGCCGATCCAAGCGGCCATTGGCCAAAAGATCGTTGCGCGCCAAACGATCAGCGCGATGCGCAAAAATGTACTTGCAAAATGTTACGGCGGCGATATCTCGCGTAAACGTAAACTTCTTGATAAACAAAAAGAAGGTAAAAAGCGTATGAAACAAGTCGGAAACGTTGAAGTACCTCAAGAAGCGTTCATGGCCATTTTGAAAATGGACGACCAATCCAAATAAAAGCGATGAGGAGGCCGGAATCTGTGCCTCCTTTTCCTATTAGAAAGAAGGAATAGTATGGTAAAGGGATTGTATATCCATATCCCATTCTGCCACCAAATCTGTCATTACTGCGATTTCAATAAAGTATTCTTTAAAGATCAACCGGTGGATGCCTATATCGACAGCCTTGGCAGAGAACTAGCTTTATGGAAGGAAGAAGGAGCGCTTGACCGTCCGCTCGAAACCGTTTTTCTCGGCGGGGGAACACCGACTTCCTTGACTCCGGATCAATTGCGCAAGCTTTTGGGATACATTCACCAATATGTGCCGATGTCCGATGATGTCGAATGGACTTCCGAAGCGAATCCCGATGAATTGACGCGCGAGAAAATGCAGGTGTTGTTTGACGGAGGAGTCAACAGGCTCAGCATGGGCGTCCAGTCGTTCGATCCCGATTTATTGAAACGCCTCGGCCGGACTCACAGCAATGAACATGTCAAGCAGGCTGTAGAAGCGGCGAGAGAAATCGGCTTCGAGGATATCAGTTTCGATTTGATGTACGGACTGCCGGGGCAGACAATGGCGCAGTGGGAAGAAACGCTCGAGCAGGCTTTCGCATTCGGCTTGACCCATTTTTCCGCCTATTCGCTGATCATCGAGCCAAAGACCGTTTTTTACAACCTGATGACGAAAGGCAAGCTGAACTCGGTCACAGAGGATCTAGAAGCGGACATGTACGAAAAGCTCATGATGGAAATGGAAGCGAGAGGGCTGCAACAATATGAAATTTCGAATTTCAGTGCTCCCGGCAAACAATCGCTGCACAACTTGCTTTACTGGAACAATGAGGAGTATATCGGTGTGGGAGCGGGAGCACATGGTTATGTGGATGGCATCCGTTATTCGAACGCAGGCCCTTTGAAGAAATACATGTCTCCTCTGGATGACGAAGGGGTGCGGCCGGTGCTTAAAGCACACGAAGTTCCATTGAATGAAAAAATGGAAGAAGAGATGTTTCTCGGGCTGAGAAAAACGGAAGGTGTTTCATTGGCGCTTTTTGAGAAAAAATTCAATCGGCCAATGGAAGTCGTATATGCCGAGAAACTGGAGAAGGAAATTGCAAAAGGAAACCTGATCATTGAAAACGAATTTATCAAGCTGACACGCAAGGGCCGATTTGTCGGCAACGAAGTGTTTGAACAATTTTTATTGGCCTAAAGGGTATTCCGTTGACAAGGTGAAAGTTATTTGGTAATTTTATTGTAGTATTAGCACTCGAACACATAGAGTGCTAACAGAGGTGATGATCATGTTAACAGAACGGCAACTGCTCATTCTTAAAGTGACGGTAGATGATTATATTCAATCAGCGCAGCCGGTCGGATCGAACCAACTATCCAAAAAACCCGAAATCCCATTTAGTCCCGCAACAATTCGGAATGAAATGGCGGATCTGGAAGGCTTGGGCTTTCTTGAAAAGACCCATACTTCTTCCGGACGAATTCCGTCCGAAAAAGGCTATCGGTACTATGTTGATCACATGTTGACGCCAAGGCCGCTTCCCAAAGAGGATATTGTGCAGCTTCGCTCGATTTTCGAGGACAAAATTGCGGAAACTGAGGATGTAATCCGAAAGTCCGCGATGATTCTGTCAGAATTGACAAATTACACGTCGATTCTGCTTGGCCCTGATACGCGAAAGCATATCATCAAAAGGATGTCCATCGTTCCGCTGACTCACGATTCGGCTGTGGCCATCATTGTGACGGATAGCGGCTATGTCGAAAACAGGGTGTTTGCAGTGCCGGAGGGGCTGGATCCATCGGATATTGAGAAGATGATCAATATATTGAACGAACGTCTAATCGGAGTCTCGCTTCAGGATCTTCAATTCCGCTTGGAACAGGAAACCTTGTCTGTTTTAAAGCAGCATATTCACCGGTACAGCGAATTGTTTACGACATTCCGCCAGGCTGTGGTTTCTCCGCAGCAGGAAAAAGTGTTTTATGGAGGCAAGCTGAATATCTTGAATCAGCCTGATTTCCACGATCTGCACAAAATCAGGAATTTGATGGATGTTATGGAAGAGTCCAAACATATCCCGATGATTATGCCGGTCGGCAGCCAAGGCCTCCATATCCGAATTGGATCAGAGAATGCCTTATCAGCAATGGAAGATTGCAGTGTGATCACTGTTTCATACGATATTGGGGAAGATCAGACGGGCTCAATCGCTATAATCGGTCCGAAACGGATGGATTACAAACGGGTGGTCACGTTGCTTGATACATTAAGCGGCGATCTGTCGAAAGAGTTGACCCGAATGATCCGGGGTAAATGAGCAAAAGGAGTGAAAGGTTTGTTTAAAGAAAAGAAACAGCATCAAGCAGAAGCAGAAGAAATTACAGATGCTGCAGATGTCATCGCAGACGAAGAAAACACATTGGCTGACGCCGAAGCTGAAATCGTAGAGAATGAAGCGGAAACGCCAGAAGCTGAAGAAACAGAAGAAGTGGATGAGGCTGAACAATTACGCAAGCAACTGGAAGAGCAAGAAAACAAGTACTTGCGTCTTTTGGCCGATTACGACAACTTCAAACGCCGCTCGATCAAAGAACGTGAGGCAGCAGAAAAATTCCGCTCCCAATCGCTCCTAGTGGATTTGTTGCCGGTATTGGATAATTTTGAACGAGCACTGGCCATTGAAGCAAAAGGCGATGAAGCCGCTTCTTTGATGAAGGGTGTACAAATGGTTCACAGCTCGTTGCTTGATGCGGTAAAACGAGAAGGCCTTGAAGAAGTGAAAGCTTTAGGCGAAGCATTCGATCCGCATGTGCATCAAGCAGTCATGCAGGAAAAAGATGAATCGGCAGAGCCGGGAACCGTTTTGCAGGAATTGCAAAAAGGGTATACATTAAAAGGCAGAATTCTGCGTCCGGCAATGGTTAAAGTAAACGAATAATAGACTTAATAGACAATGGAGGAATTTTAAATGAGTAAAATTATCGGTATTGACTTAGGAACAACGAACTCAGCAGTCGCAGTATTAGAAGGCGGCGAACCAAAAATCATTCCAAATCCGGAAGGCAACCGTACAACTCCTTCTGTAGTAGCTTTTAAAAATGGCGAACGCCAGGTTGGGGAAGTGGCAAAACGCCAGTCCATCACCAACCCGAACACAATCCAATCGGTTAAACGCCTGATGGGCACACAGGAAAAAGTTTCTGCTGAAGGAAAAGATTATTCTCCTCAGGAAGTTTCTGCCATGATCCTTCAATACATCAAAGGATATGCAGAAGATTATTTGGGTGAAAAAGTCACTAAAGCGGTCATCACAGTACCTGCTTATTTCAATGATGCTCAGCGCCAGGCAACAAAAGATGCCGGCCGCATTGCTGGACTAGAAGTGGAACGCATCATCAATGAGCCGACTGCAGCAGCACTCGCTTATGGACTTGATAAAATGGACACAGATGAAACAGTCTTGGTTTATGACCTTGGCGGCGGTACATTTGACGTTTCCATCCTTGAACTTGGTGATGGCGTATTCGAAGTGAAATCTACTGCAGGCGACAACCGTCTTGGTGGAGATGACTTTGACAAATTGATCATTGATTATCTTGTACAGGAATTCAAAAAAGAAAACGGCATCGATTTGTCAAAAGACAAAATGGCGACTCAACGCTTGAAAGATGCTGCTGAAAAAGCGAAAAAAGATTTGTCCGGTGTTTCTTCAACACAAATTTCATTGCCATTCATTACAGCTGGTGATGCAGGACCGCTTCACCTGGAAGTGACAATGAGCCGTGCGAAATTCGATGAACTTACATCTTCATTAGTAGAGCGCACAATGGGGCCGACTCGCCAGGCTATTAAAGATGCTGGGATTTCTGCTTCTGAGCTTGACCGCGTTATTCTTGTCGGAGGATCTACCCGCATTCCTGCGGTACAGGAATCAGTCAAGAAAATTACTGGCAAAGACCCTCACCGCGGAGTAAACCCGGATGAAGTTGTTGCAATGGGTGCGGCAGTTCAGGGTGGAGTTTTAACTGGTGATGTTAAGGATGTTGTTCTTCTTGACGTAACGCCGTTATCACTGGGAATTGAAACGATGGGCGGCGTGTTCACGAAACTGATCGAACGCAACACGACGATTCCGACATCAAAATCTCAGACATTCTCTACTGCAGCTGACAACCAGCCGGCAGTTGATATTCATGTATTACAAGGTGAACGTCCGATGGCAGCAGCCAACAAAACACTTGGCCGCTTCCAACTGACAGATATTCCGCCATCACCACGTGGAATCCCGCAAATCGAAGTGAGCTTCGATATCGATAAAAACGGGATTGTTAGCGTAAAAGCGAAAGATCTTGGAACTCAAAAAGAGCAAACAATCACGATCCAGTCCAGCTCTTCTCTTACGGACGAGGAAATCTACCGTATGGTAAAAGAAGCTGAAGAAAATGCGGAAGCGGATGCGAAAGTGAAAGAAGAAGTTGAACTTCGCAACGAAGCCGATCAGGCAGTTTTCCAGACGGACAAAACAATCGCTGATCTTGGCGTAGTGGTCACTGAGGAAGAAAAAGCAAATGCAGAGTCTGCACGCGACGAATTAAAAGCGGCTTTGGAATCTGACAATATTG
>DATHVY010000336.1:0-5697 GCA_035461045.1 Planococcus sp. (in: firmicutes) | reverse complement strand
CATCTCTTCAAAAACAGGAGAGAATCTTGAGGCATTGAAGAAGGAAATCCTTTTTTTGCTCGAAAAGAAAGGTAAGGATCTGCTCTTCGCAAAAAGCATGAAAGAAAAATCAGGGGCTGCGAACCGATGGATAGTGGGTGCTGGAGTCTCCGCCGGTGTAATCGGAGCGTCACCGATACCAGGCTCAGATGTGATTCCGCTGACTTCCTTGCAAGTTGGTTTGATCATCAAGCTATCCAAGCTTTACGATAAACCGCTCACCAAAAAGGCGGCTAAAGACATGATCATTATCACAGCGACTCAGACCATCGGCCATACCATTTATCGTCAGGCGCTGAAATTTATCCCTGGAGCCGGCTCTGTTATCGGCGGTACCGTCGCCTCTTCCATGACTCTGGCCCTCGGTTATGGTGTAAAGTACGCTTATGAAAACAAAATCGATATCGACTATGATATGATCGGCAGCTTGTTCGAGAAACTGAAAAACCGCGAAAAGAAAGCATAGACCGAAACCTCCCTCCAAATGAGGGAGGTTTTTCAATGAACTTGCGTCTTTTCGGAATGTGATTTATTTTTAGAGAAAGCGGCTTAGGGGGATGGGTATGAAAATTCTGGTGGTTGAAGACAATCCAAGCGTTAGTTCGATGCTGGAATTGTTTTTCTCAAAAGAAGGAATTCACGGTGACTTTGCGTCCGATGGGCTTGAAGGCTACCGCCTGTATAGAGAAAATCAGTATGATTTACTGATTCTGGATTGGATGTTGCCAGGGATGGACGGCATTTCACTTTGCAGAAGAATCAGGGAAGAAGGAAACGATGTTCCGATCATTATGCTGACCGCCAGAGACAGTGAATCTGACCAAGTGATCGGTTTTGATATGGGGGCAGACGATTATGTCACCAAGCCATTCAGTCCACTGACATTGATGGCTCGGATCAAAGCCGTGACAAGGCGCAGCCATAAAACGGAGTCTCCTTCATCCGTGATCCGCACACGTCATTTCAAGGTCGACAAAGAAACCCGGGCGGTCTTGAAAGACGGTGAAAGCATTCTCAGCCTGACACCGAAGGAATTTGACCTGCTTGTATTTTTTCTTCAGCATCCGAAGCAGGTGTTCAGCCGCGAGCAGCTCCTGGAACAAGTTTGGGGCTATCAGTATTATGGGGATGAGCGGACCGTCGACGTCCACATAAAACGGCTCCGGAAAAAAATCGGTGATGGCGAGGCATTATTCCATACTGTTTGGGGAGTTGGCTATAAATTTGAAGAATCCGAGGATTAACTATATCTATCAGCTGATCACCAGCCACTTGAGCATCCTGCTCCTTGCGTTTTTGATCCTGAGTATCTTGTTTGTCCGATATGTAGAGGATTTTGCATATGAGGAAAAGGCAGCCGAACTGGAAAGCTATGGGGAGCAGATTCGCCTGGAACTGAATCGTCCAAGGCCTGAAGCCCCTTTGGAATCTTATGTATCCATACTGGAAGCACGCAACATCAGTTTTATCGTTTTCGATCAGGAAAGCCGTGTGCTTTATCCAGTTACGAACACCTTTCCGCCCGTTGAGCTGGCTCCGGAAGAATGGAATGTCATTGAACGCGGTGAGACGCTCATCGTAAACAGGGACGTGGAGCGCTTTGAGAGCACGGTGACGTTTGTGGCGTTGCCTTATGTAGATAATGGGCAGCTGGTGGGAGGTGTCCTGCTCGCTTCACCTATCAGCGGAACCAGTGAGATGATCCGTGAATTGAACCGTTACTTGGTCACCGCCATTTTAATCGCCTTCGCGATTGCGCTTGTGTTGAGCATGCTGTTATCCAAGTTGCATGTCAGCCGGATCCAGCGTATGCAAAAAGCGACTTCGATGATCAGTGAAGGCCATTACAATGTGGATTTGCCGGAATCGAATTTCGATGAATTCGGTGACTTGGCGCATGACTTCAACAGGATGGCAAAACGTCTCCAGCAATCAAATGAAGAAATTGAACGTCTCGAAAACAGGCGTCGCCAATTCATGGCGGATGTCTCCCATGAAATGCGGACGCCGCTGACTACGATTGCCGGTGTGATTGAAGGGCTGCGCAATAATATGATCCAAGAAGAACAGCGCGAAAAAGGAATACGCTTGGTGAGTGATGAAACCAAGCGCCTGATGCGGCTTGTGAATGAGAATCTGGATTACGAGAAAATCCGTTCCAATCAAGTCTCATTGACGAAAGAAGAGATCGAAGCGGAAGAGTTGCTGGAAATTATTCAGGAACAGCTGGAACTTCAGGCGGCGGAAAAAGGCAACCGCATGGAGTTGGAGGTCGAACCGGGAACGGTGGTTTATGGAGATATGGACCGCCTGATCCAAGTGCTGATGAATATCGCGAAAAACAGCATCCAATTCACATCTCACGGGTCGATTTGGCTGCGGGCTTTCTCAAACCCGGAATGGACCTTTTTGGAAGTGAAAGATGACGGGGCAGGAATCGATGTGGAAGAGATTGACCTGATATGGCGCCGATTTTACAAATCCGATGTTTCTCGGGGAAGTGGCCAGTTTGGCCTTGGCTTATCCATCGTTAAACAACTGGTTGAACTGCATGAAGGTGAGATCGAAGTGGAAAGCGAAAAAGGGGCAGGAACGAAGTTCACTATCCGACTGCCCCATAAAAAGACCTGAGAGCCTAAGCTCTCAGGTCTTTTTTGCTGTATATGAAAAGTATGACTTTTTTATAAAAAGGATTCGAAAGAAGTCCCGGTCTGTCTTATGCCTGTCGGGGGCTGGACAGGCGCTTCCGCTTTTCTCGAGTCGGAGCTGAACGGCCGCTTCCGCTTTTCTTATTACCCATAACTTTTAAAACTTCCGTCATAGTTTATTCATAACTTGTTGCTAACATTGATTTAACAAAGAAATATAAAACAAGGAGGAAGAGCAATGGGCTATTACAATTCTCCACCGCCGAAGAAAAAATCATTTGGAGGCCATTTCGCTTCAGGCTTTTCAGGAGTCTTGGCTGGTGCACTGCTGGTCGGAGTAATACTTCCGGGCTTCACGGACAACGAGCCGGGCGTAAATGTTCCGGAAACTGTAGAGACGGCCAATAATGTTGAAGGAGTATCCCAAGTTGTCTCCACTGACATTACGCAAGTAGTTGAAGAAGTCTCGGGTGCGGTGGTCGGAGTGAGCAATATGCAAGAGACGCAGCAAAATCCTTTCATGGCTAGCGGGTCTTCCGAGGCGGGTGCAGGATCGGGTGTCATTTATAAAAAAGAAGGGGACTTCGCCTACATTGTGACCAACCAGCACGTGGTTGACGGGGCTGAAGCTGTGAAAGTCACCATGGCTGATGGCACCGAATTAGATGCAGAGCCCGTCGGCGGCGATGTATGGACAGATTTGGCTGTGCTGAAGGTTTCTGGGGACGAGATTGAAACGGTAGCGGAGTTTGGCGATTCAACTGTGCTGAAAGCCGGCGAACCGGTGATTGCCATCGGAAATCCACTGGGCTTGCAATTTTCCGGTTCTGTCACAACTGGGGTGATCTCCGGAACGGAACGAACAATTCCGATTGATATTAACCAGGATGGTAAAGAAGATTGGCAAGCGGAAGTCCTCCAAACAGATGCTGCGATCAACCCCGGCAACAGCGGAGGGGCTTTGATCAACAGCCAGGGTCAAGTAATCGGCATCAATTCGATGAAGGTCGCCCAGGCAGCAGTAGAAGGAATCGGGCTGGCCATTCCCATCAACTCCGTGATTCCGATTGTTGAAGACCTGGAAACAAAAGGTGTGGTTGAACGCCCTGCCATGGGTGTGGTGATTATGGACTTGGCGGATGTGCCCCAACAATACCGAAGCAGTGAGCTGAAACTGCCAGAAGAAGTCACAGGCGGCGTGGTTGTGGAATCCGTTTCCGGGAACTCAGGAGCTGAACAGGCAGGAATGGAACCTTACGATGTGATAGTAGAGATTGATGGCAAAGAAGTGAACTCAGCCCTCGAATTGCGGCAGTATCTGTATAATGAAACCGAAACAGGAGACACACTGAAGTTGCTGGTCTATCGCAATGGTGGCCTTCAGGAAATTGAGCTGACTTTGTCGGATAAGATGTAAAAAAGCTTCCTGAGCTGTTTCGGCTCAGGAAGCTTTTCGAAATTGGAAATTTAATTAAAAAGACCGAACATATCGAAACTTAGACCTAAAATAATCAGAATGATTACAAGGACAGCGAAGATGACGATTCCCACTTGCAGCGGCTTATAGCCGGTCACTCTTGGCTCTTCGATTCCTTCTTTGTGTTCAGGCGGACGTTGCATCGTTTTCTTGTTTTCCGCCATGTACTCGCGTTCTTTCGGAGCATCCGGTTCTTCCTGGTGCAATGGATCATCTGTACGTTTTGGTTCGTTTGGATCTTTATTGGTCATCCTAATTCCTCCCGTTCTTTTCGGTTATTGACTATATACCCTGATATTAATGGAATTAATCAAGTATAGATTTTTCCGCTTCTTTTTCCAGTTGAGTCAACTTTTTAGCCAATTCTTTGCCAAACAGGACTGATGAATGGGGATCGCGAGCAGTCAAAATTCGATCATTTCCCCAAACCGCATATTCTTTTTGGTCAGGTTCCGCAGAATAGTCCGCGATTTTTTTCATTTCATCTTCCAGGCTGAATGGGAGCAGATCTTTCACTTCTTCCGGTTCCATGTTGTTTGGATAGCCGGTCACTTTCAAACCATCCAGGATCCCGCGTCCATCTTTTAATTTAGTATAGACGAGCGGAGCAGGGCCATGGCAGACAGCTGAAACGATTCCACCGTGCTCCCAAATGATATTGATGATAGCGTGAAGATCTTCATCATGTGCCAAGTCGAACATTGCACCATGCCCGCCCACGATAAAGACGGCATCAAAATCACTCGCTTTAACATCGACAATTTTCGTTGTTTGGTCTGCTATTCCAGATTCATAAAGCTCTTTGTATTTTCCTTCCGGATCATAGTCTTTGCTCAAACTTATTGGATCCACTAAAGGCTTTCCGCCATCCGGAGAAACCAACCCGACAGTATGGCCTTCTTTTTCCAATTCCAGGACCGGTGCGAACAGTTCTTCAGCCCACCATCCGGTAACGTAATCGTTTTCTTCATCCACATATCCACCTGATAAAACGGCCAATACTTTTGCCATGTTTTTTACCTCCTGAATTTTTCTGATTACTTGTTCTTTTACCCTTTACGAAAGAGCTGAAACGTTGTAGCCTGTGTTCCTTTGATTTTGAATTGAAGCCTATGCTAATATTATCGTTATGTGAATCATTGAGATGATAAAGAGGAAGTGGTTTTATGAAAACATTAAATCAGGAAATTCAAGTGGAACTGCAAGAAGCGATGCTGGACGGCAGTAAAGTGGCAACAATTGTAACGGATCCCTCCAAAGCGGACAATCCAATCATCTATGCAAACAAGACCTTTGAAAAAATGACGGGTTATGGAAAGGAAGAAACGCTCGGGCATAATTGCCGGTTTTTACAAGGAAAAGACACAGATCCCGAAGACCTCCAAAAGATCCGGAATGCCATAAAAAATAAAGAGAGCCTTACTGTGGTTTTGAGAAATTATCGAAAAGATGGAACACCTTTTTGGAATCGCTTATCCATTCAACCGGTAACTGTGGATGATTCCCTTTATTTCATCGGAACCCAGACGGACA
>DATHVY010000335.1:0-11108 GCA_035461045.1 Planococcus sp. (in: firmicutes) | reverse complement strand
CATCGGCTTTGTTTTGGCTGTGGCAGAAGAAGATGCTGATCGCGTTCTGAAAATCGCTAGTGAAAGCGGAGAACAGGCTTACCGAATCGGCAGCGTCTCCAAAACTCCAGGCGTTCAGTTCCAAGGTGAACAGGATGGAAGTCTGGATGAAAAATAAAACAAAAATTGCCGTTTTCGCTTCTGGAAACGGCTCTAATTTTCAAGCCATTGCAGATGCCATCAAACTGGGTGAACTGGAAGCGGAATTGGTACTTGTGGTTACGGATAAACCTCAGGCGTATGTGTTGGAGCGGGCTGCAAAAGCCGGCGTGGAATCATTAGCTTTTACGCCATCAGATTACGGATCTAAAGAACTATATGAAGAAATGCTGAAAGAGAAACTGTTGGAACGTGGCATTGAATGGATTGTACTGGCTGGTTTCATGCGCCTGATTGGACCGGTTCTGTTAGAAGCGTTCAGTCATCGCATTGTCAATATCCACCCATCTGTACTCCCGGATTTCCCAGGAAAAGATGCCATCGGCCAAACGATGGAAGCACAATCGGAATTTGCCGGCGTAACGGTGCATTACGTAGATGCAGGAATGGATACAGGTACCATCATTTCTCAAAAATCCTTTCCGGTGAATGATAGAAGCCGGGAACAAGTGGAACAACAGATTCACAAGATTGAACATCAACTATATCCGGTAACATTGCAGCAATTATTCAACCGGTAGAGATGCCGGTTTTATTATTAGGAGGACTTATGCAGAAAAAAAGAGCGTTATTGAGTGTATCCGATAAATCAGGAATACTGGAATTTGCACAAGAACTGGAAACAATGGACTTTGAAATTTTATCAACAGGCGGCACGAAAAAGTTTCTCGAGGAAAATGGAGTGGCCGTAACTGCAGTTGATGAAGTGACCGGCTTTCCGGAAATTCTCGGAGGACGGGTGAAAACCCTACATCCGTTGGTTCATGGCGGTTTGCTGGCCAAACACGATGATGCGGAGCACCAGCGCGAAATGTCGGAAAACGGAATTTCACCGATCCAAATTGTTTGTGTGAATCTTTATCCATTCCGCCAAACCATTTTAAAGCCCGGCGTCACAGTAGAAGACGCCATTGAAAATATCGATATCGGCGGTCCCACAATGCTGAGATCAGCTGCGAAAAACCATGCTCATGTTACGGTGATTGTGGATGCGGGCGATTATGACGGGGTACTTGAAGAACTGAAGGGCCAAGGCGCAACCACTCAAGAAACAAGACGCCGTTTGGCGGCGAAAGTATTCCGCCATACTGCAGCATATGATTCTTATATTTCGAATTACATGTCTGAATTGATCGGAGAAACTTATCCGGATCAATTGACTCTTACATATGAACTGAACCAGTCGCTCAGGTACGGGGAAAATCCGCATCAACAAGCGGCATTTTACCGCAGTCCGCTCGGTTCAGACTTTTCAATCGGCTATGCGCGCCAACTGCACGGTAAAGCTTTGTCTTACAACAATATTCAGGATGCCAATGCAGCACTGCAAATCATCAAGGAATTTCAATTGCCTGCCGCGGTTGCGGTCAAGCATATGAACCCATGTGGAGTGGGTACGGGTGAAACAATTGCACAGGCGTTCAACAAAGCATACGAGGCGGACTCTACTTCCATTTTCGGTGGAATTGTTGCGATGAACCGCTTGGTGGACAAAGAAACTGCAGAGCAGCTCTCTTCAATTTTCCTGGAAATCATCATTGCACCTGCTTTCTCCTCCGAAGCGATGGAATTGCTGACGCAGAAAAAGAATATACGCTTAATGACCATTCCTTTTGATCAACAACGTAAAGACAAGTGGAATGTTGTCAGCGTAGAAGGTGGCCTCTTGGTGCAACAGCCGGATGCTATCGGTTATGAGGATGCTGAAATCACAGTGGCAACTGAACGTCAGCCAACTGAAGCTGAACTGGCAGCACTGAAGCTGGCCTGGAATGTCGTCAAACATGTGAAGTCAAATGCCATCGTAGTCAGTGAAGAGGATATGACCGTCGGTATCGGCGCAGGACAGATGAACCGTGTCGGCGCAGCTAAAATTGCATTGGAACAGGCTGGACCTAGAGCAGTCGGAGCTGCGATGGCATCAGATGCATTCCTGCCAATGTCCGATACAGTAGAAGTGGCGGCCAAAGCAGGTATCAAGGCGATTATTCAACCCGGAGGTTCTGTGAAAGATCAGGAGTCTATCGATAAAGCCAATGATTATGGCATTGCCATGGTGTTTACAGGAGTCCGTCATTTCAAACATTAAGCGAGGTGAAACATGATGAAGGTTTTAGTCATTGGAAGAGGCGGGCGCGAACATGCCATCGCAAGACAATTTTCTCAATCGCCATCGGTGAGCCAAGTATTTGTAGCTCCAGGAAACGACGGAATGAAGAAGGATGCAGAAATGGTTGCGATCGATGAAATGGATTTTGAAGCATTGGCTGGTTTTGCATCCGAAAACAACATCAATTTCACATTTGTCGGACCGGAACAACCGTTGGCGGCAGGAATTGTTGATTTCTTTGAACAGCAGGGATTGAAAGTGTTCGGTCCTTCTAAAGCAGCAGCCCAGATTGAAGGCAGCAAAGCCTTTGCCAAGGAATTGATGAAGAAATACGGAATTCCCACAGCGGCCTATGAAACTTTCACGGAAGTTCAACCCGCTGTTGAATTTATTAAACATCACGGTGCACCGATTGTCATCAAAGCAGACGGCTTGGCTGCAGGCAAAGGGGTTGTCGTCGCCCTCACGGAAGAAGAAGCCATAGCGGCAGTGAATGATATGCTTGAAGGACAAAAATTCGGGGATTCGGGATCGAAGGTTGTGATCGAAGAATTTCTCGATGGCGAAGAGTTTTCGTTTATGTCATTTGTACAGAACGGGAACATCTACCCGATGCCGATTTCACAGGACCATAAACGGGCTTATGATGGAGATCGTGGACCAAATACTGGGGGCATGGGTGCATATTCCCCGGTTCCACAAATCTCAAGTGATGTGGTCTCCAA
This sequence comes from Planococcus sp. (in: firmicutes), assembly GCA_035461045.1. Lineage (GTDB taxonomy): Bacteria > Bacillota > Bacilli > Bacillales_A > Planococcaceae > Planococcus. Next base: position 8,075 of record DATHVY010000335.1, on the reverse strand, counting down.
CACATATGGACTCATCGTCGAAGCAGCAGTAGAAGCGATGGAGAAAGAAGGAACACCATTTAACGGTATTCTTTACGCAGGCGTGATTCTGACAGAAGAAGGGCCGAAAGTGATCGAGTTCAATGCACGCTTCGGTGATCCAGAAACACAGGTCGTGCTGCCTCGCATGGATTCCGATTTCGGTAAATTTATGCAGGCGGTTTTGGACCGAGAGGATTTTGAACTCCAATGGAGCGAAGAAGCCATGCTCGGTGTAGTGATTGCAGCGGAAGGATATCCGGGTAGAGTCGAAAAAGGCAGGGCCCTGCCAGATTTGTCGACGTTGTCCGGTGTTTCCACCATATATGCGGGAGTGAAGCTTGAAGGTGATTCCATGGTTGCAGATGGCGGGCGCATTCTGTTCATCTCAGCAGCTTCCCCAACGTTGAAACTCGCACAAGAAAAAGTATATGAGCAGCTTGAAACCCTTGAATGGAGCGGTTTTTTCTACCGCTCAGACATCGGATGGCGTGCGATATAATGTCCATTATGATATAATACAAGATGACACAAATTCAGCAGAAGATGTGTCATCTTTGTTTTATATCCATTTCCACTGGGTATAAATTTTCAGTTGAGGATTTTCAACGCCCACTTTTACCTCTAATTTAAACTCCAGCACATTACCAGGAAAACTTACTCCAGCAACAAAATCAGCAGGGCACCTAAAATCGAAGGGAGCAACAATTATGAATTGGTATGAAAAACTCAATCAATATTTTCCAGTTGAAGAAATGAAATCAAAAGAGCATATGGATACACTGTTGAAAGAAAAAGGCAGCATGTATTACAAAGATGAAGGGCCACACCACGTGCTCATGTACGCTGAGCTCCCGAATTTCACCTTTGTGGATTACTTGTTCGTTTCAAAAGAATCCCGGGGCATGGGTCTAGGCAAGAAAGTCCTTCAAATGCTGAAGGATAAGAAGAAAGCCATTATCCTTGAAGTGGAGCCGGTCAATTACGAGGACACCGATAGCGAAAAAAGATTGCGTTTTTATGCCCGTGAAGGCTTCGAGCATGCATCTTCCATCGGCTATTGCCGGAAATCGCTTGCGACAGGCGAAGCGAACGACATGGAAATCTTGTATTGGGCACCGAATGGCGAGCCTGAAAAAGAGATTTTTGAAGCGATGCAGCTTATGTATGAAGACATCCACACCTACAAAGACCAGCAGTTTTACGGTGAGTCTTATGAGCCGGTAGCAAAAGTGCTGTCATTTGAAAAAGAAGAGAAAAAAGACGTCTTGAAACCTTTCGGCAATCCCATAAGTCAATAAGCACAGAATCCACGCTTCCTGCGTGGATTTTTTTATAATCAAAATTTAGTGAAATGTCTTTATTTTCTAGTGGCTGTCTGTATTTTCATGCACCCATATGCTACGCTATTAAGTAACGAGACGGTTACAGAAGGAGCAGATTGATGGTAAACCCCCTATGGAAAAACAAAGAAATCAGAAATCAACTAAAAATTATTACGAAAGAATTGGCGCCTGACCTTGTTCTGACGAATGCCTATTATCTTCACGGCATATTTAAAAAATGGATGACAGGTAATATTTGGATCAAAGATGATCGCATTGTATATGCTGGGCAGGAAATGCCGAAAATCGATGAACAAACCGAAGTGGCTGATATGTCGGGGAAATTCATTGTACCGGGCTATATCGAACCACATGTTCATCCTTTTCAATTATACAACCCGCACAGTTTTGCTGATTATTCCGCACAAAGAGGAACCACAGCTTTCTTGTCAGACAATTTAACGTTCTTTTTGTCAATGGATAACGAGAAAGCGTTCTCATTTTTGGATCAGTTGAATGAACTGCCCTTTTCATTTTATTGGTGGACTCGCTTTGATTCCCAGACAGAACTGTTGAATGAGGATCAATTGTTTACTTCGCGCGCAGTAGGAGAATGGCTAGAGCGACCTGATGTTTTGCTTGGCGGCGAATTGACAGGTTGGCCGAAACTGCTGGACGGTGACGATCAAATGCTGTACTGGATTCAAAAGGCCAAAATCAGTTTAAAGAAAATCGAAGGTCATTTTCCAGGTGCTTCCGAAAAAACACTAGCTCGGATGCGTCTGCTCGGTGCGGACGGAGATCACGAAGCGATGACGGTGGACGAAGTTGAGATGCGTCTGCTTCATGGATATGGCGTCACGCTCAGGTATTCTTCCATACGTCCTGATCTTCCTCAATTATTGAAGGGAATAGTCGAGCGCGAACTGAACGTTTTCGATAAGTTGATGATGACGACCGATGGCTCAACTCCTGCATTCCACTTGGATGGTGTCATGGACATGTGCATTCAAATCGCTTTGGACGCAGGGGTTCCCCCCATCGACGCTTACATGATGGCTTCGTACAACGTGGCCAGATACTATAACGTTACGAGTCTCCATGGATTGATCGCGACTGGACGTTACGCAAACTTGAACATTCTGGATTCCATCGATAACCCTGTTCCTTCAGGCGTTATCTCCAAAGGGGTTTGGCTCAGAAAGAATGGCGAAAAAGTCCATTCGCTTCCACCGATCGATTGGTCGGCAATGGATGATTTGAAACTGGATTTTGAATTGACAGATGATGATTTTCAATTTTCGATGCCATTTGGCATTGAAATGGTCAATGATGTCATCACTAAACCATACTCTGTTAGTATCGACACCCAAGGCGGAAATTTATCTTCCGATCATGATGAGAGCTTCCTGATGTTGATTGATAAGCACGGAAAATGGCGGGTCAACACATTAATCAAAGGGTTTGCTGCCGGATTGAGCGGTTTTGCTTCATCTTATTCCAGTACAGGGGATATCATCCTGATCGGAAAAAACCGCAATGATATGTGGTTGGCATTCGATAAATTAAAAGAAATGAATGGTGGAATCGTCATTGCGGAGGATGGGGAAATTGCCTTTACAATGGCCTTGCCGATTGGTGGAAAACTATCAGATTTGCCGATGGAACAATTGATTCTGCAGGAACAGGCATTGAAAGCGGCGTTGAAAGAACGCGGCTATCAGCATGGCGACGCAGTATACACCCTGTTGTTTTTGCAGGCTACGCATTTACCTTATGTCCGGATCACTCAAAGAGGGATCTATGATGTGAAGAATAAAAAAATCTTATTCCCAGCATTCATGCGATAAGAAAGAGGTGTAGCATATGAACCGAAAGTGGATTGGAGTAATAATCGTTATTCTAATATTCGGGGGAGCAGCGGCAATTTATGGGCTGCTTACAAACGGCAGTGATCAGGGAGCTGTTGATGAAGTTCCAGGTGACGACACAGAATTGCTCGTAGCTCCTTTTACTGGGCAGCATTCCGATGAATCTTTTGACCACCGAACCGTAACGGCAGTCATCGACAATCACCCGCTGGCAAGGCCGCATACAGGTCTTGGAGAAGCGGACATGGTCCTTGAGGTGCTCGCGGAGGGCAATGTCACACGTTTCTTAGCACTATATCAAAGTGAGATGCCGGATAACATCGGTCCACTCAGAAGTGCGAGAAGTTATTTTGTCGATCTTGCAGCGGCATACGAATCTTTTTTCATCGCGCATGGCTTCAGTCCCGAAGCAAAAAGGATGCTTGAAGCAGGAGCAGTCGACAACATCAATGGAATCCATCATGACGGCACGTTATTTCGGCGTTCAACAGACCGCCATGCACCGCATAATTCCTATATCAGCTACGATAATATTAGGGAGGCGATGGAAATGACTGATGCGTCTCCTCTTTACAGCAGCGATTCACCTTATCGTTTTTATGAGCCGGAAGAAAGTGGTAAACTGACAGAAGAGGCTTCTGGCGTTAAAATTATTTATGGCAATAATCCTGCATTTGAAAACAGCTTCAGTTATGATGGGGCGACCGGCCTTTACAGCCGTACTTCAGGTGGAATTCCAACAACAGATAAAGAAACAGGCGATTCTTTAACGTTTTCCAATGTCTTGTTTTTGGAAGCCGAACACGAACGTATAGATGACCAAGGGCGCCTTTTGATCGATTTGGACAGTGGCGGGGACGCCCTCCTATTCCAGGATGGAAAAATGAGTGAGGCGGAGTGGCGGCCGGTCGACGGAATGCCAGTTCCGTTTATCGAAGGAGAACCTGCCCAGTTGATTCCAGGAAAGACCTGGATCCATATGGTGCCTGCTTCTCCCGGCATGAACGCAATGATCGACTACACACCTTAAGATAAGATAATCGGAAGGACGGTGAGCTGGATGCAAGTCGATAAAATAAGGGGTCCACAGACAGATCAGTTGATAGAAGCAATTCTCGCTTTGAAAGACAAAGAAGAAGCTTATCGCTTTTTCGATGATTTGTGTACAATCAGTGAAATTCAATCTCTGTCGCAGCGCCTGGAAGTGGCGCATATGCTCCGGATGAAAAAGACATATGAAAAGATTAAAAATGAAACAGGCGCAAGTACCGCAACGATCTCGCGTGTCCGGCGCTGCCTGAATTACGGAAACGAAGCATACGATGAGATGCTTGAGCGACTTTATCCTGACGAAAGACCATTCCAGCTGCCGAAAGACTGAACAGAGCTCCGTTTCTGTTCGGTTTTTTTGTTATAATGGATTGGTGAAAAAAGATGAGAAGTTAGGGGAAACTTTATGGACTTTCAGAGATGGCGGCACGTGTTCAAATTAGATCCGGCAAAAACAATAAATGATGAACATTTGGAACGAATTTGCGAATCCGGGACTGATGCCATCTTGATTGGCGGCAGCGATGATGTCACACTCGACAATGTCCTGGAGTTGATGTCAAGAGTCCGCCGGTACACGGTACCAGTGGTTTTGGAAGTATCAACGATCGATTCGGTGACACCCGGTTTTGATTTCTATTTTATTCCAACAGTATTGAACAGTGAAAATGCGCGCTGGATCAAAGGTCTTCACCATGAAGCAATCAAGGAATATGGCGATATTTTGGATTGGGAAGAACTCATTCCGGAAGGCTATTGCATTTTAAATGAAAACTGCAAAGCCGCAAAATTGACTGATGCCAAAACGGATCTGACGGACGAAGAAGTGATTGCCTATGCAAGAATGGCGGAACGTTTTTTCCGGCTGCCAATCTTTTATCTGGAGTACAGTGGCATTTACGGCGATCCCGGGCTGGTTAAAAAAGTGCAGAGTGTGTTAGGGGATACCCGCCTTTTTTATGGCGGCGGGGTTGATTCTGCAGAAAAAGCGGAAGAAATGGCCGCTTCGGCCAATACGGTCGTAGTCGGCAATATCATTTATGAAAATGTGGATGCTGCGATTGCAACTGTCAAGGCTGTTGCAAAAACGCAGCAACAACCGATATAATAGCAAGAACAAATGTTCGAGGTGGTGCGTAATGGAATTGATATCTAAGAACTTATTAAAAGGGATGAACCCTGAGCAAGAAGAAGCCGTGAAAGCGACGGAAGGACCGTTGTTGATCATGGCTGGCGCCGGCTCCGGAAAAACGCGGGTGCTGACTCATCGCATCGCGTATTTGGTGTTGGAAAAACAAGTTTACCCGTCAAACATATTGGCAATCACTTTCACCAATAAAGCTGCGCGTGAAATGCGCAACCGAATTGATGGGTTGCTGGGTCACGGGACGGGTGAACGCATGTGGGTTTCCACGTTCCACTCGATGTGCGTGCGGATTTTGAGGCGCAACATCGACCAGTTGGGCTTTTCGAAAAGCTTTTCGATTCTGGATATGACCGATCAATTGACTGTCATCAAAAATGTCTTGAAGCAGCAAAATCTGGACCCGAAAAAATACGAACCAAGAACCATTTTAAACGCGATTTCTTCAGCCAAGAACGAATGCATTGATGCGAGCCAGTTTGCTGCGGATATAAATGAATTTAATCCATATGAAAAAACGATTTCCGAAGTTTATAATGCTTATGAAAAGCGATTAAAGAAAAACCAGTCGCTGGATTTTGACGATTTGATCATGGTCACTTTAAAACTATTCAATACGGTACCGGAAGTGCTGGAGTTCTATCAAAATAAGTTCCAGTATATTCACGTGGATGAATATCAGGATACGAACAACGCACAATATCAGCTTGTTCAGAAGCTTGCGAGCAAATTCAAGAATCTTTGCGTCGTTGGTGATTCGGATCAGTCCATCTACCGTTGGAGAGGTGCGGATATTGGCAATATCCTGTCCTTTGAAAAAGATTATCCGAATGCGAAAGTCATTATGCTGGAGCAGAATTACAGGTCCACACAACGTATTTTGCAGGCGGCAAATGATGTGATCAAGAAAAACACGAGCCGCTATCCAAAAGAATTGCGCACAGACAACGCCGAAGGTCCAGCTATTACAGTGCATAAAGCAGGGGATGAACGGCAAGAAGCACAGTTTGTGGTTCAGACCATCCAGAAACTGATGAGTGAAGAAAATTATAAAACCTCCGATTTTGCTGTGCTTTACCGGACCAACGCCCAGTCGCGCGTCATGGAGGAAATGCTCGTCAAATCGAATATGTCCTATACAATCGTCGGTGGCACGAAGTTCTATGACCGTAAGGAAATCAAAGATCTCTTGGCTTATTTGCGTCTGATTGCCAACAATGATGATGATTTGTCATTAGCTCGCGTCATTAATGAGCCGAAGCGTGGAATTGGTGCGACATCTTTTGAAAAAATGGCGCGGTTCGCAATCCTCCAGGACCGTACGATCATGGACGCTTTGCAGGAAGCGGACTTTATGGGCCTTACTCCGAAAACGGCTCAGACTGCCTTGGAGTTCAGAACGATGATCGACAGCTTCACGCAGATGCAGGAATATTTGTCAGTGACGGAGCTTGTGGAAGAAGTCTTGAAGAAGTCTGGCTACCGCCATATGCTGCAAATTGACAAAACCATTGAAGGCGAAAGCCGCCTGGAAAACCTGGAAGAATTCCTGACCGTGACCAAAGCATTCGAAAAACAAAGCGACGATAAATCGTTGGTGGCGTTTTTGACCGATTTGGCTCTTATCTCAGATATCGATTCTCTCGATGATGAAGAAGACGCGGACGGCCCAATCATCCTGATGACGATGCACGCTGCTAAAGGGCTGGAATTTCCGGTTGTCTTCATCATTGGGCTGGAAGAAAATGTCTTCCCGCATTCACGTTCGAACAACGACGAGGAAGAGATGGAAGAAGAGCGCAGACTTGCGTATGTCGGCATCACGCGTGCGGAACAGCGTTTGTTTTTGACGCACGCCACTTCCCGCACACTGTTCGGAAAAAGCAATTACAATATGCCGTCCCGTTTCCTCAGTGAAATTCCGGAAGAAGTGATTGAGCAGACAGTTGCCAATCATCGCGCCGGAGGGGTCACTAGCTACCGGCAGCAGCCGAAACGTGCCGCTGTTTCAAGGCCTGCCTATCAGCAGACCGGCGGCGATAAAGCCGGTTGGAAGACTGGCGATAAAGCGGCGCATAAAAAGTGGGGCACCGGCACGGTCGTCAGTGTCAAAGGCGACGGTGAGCAAACCGAATTGGATATTGCATTTCCAAGTCCAGTAGGCATCAAAAGGCTGTTGGCGAAATTTGCGCCGATTGAAAAACAATGATCGGGAGGAACACATATGGATCGCATAAAAGCGGAACAACGGGTCGATGAATTAAATGAATTGCTTCGAGAATACGGACATGCTTATTATGTACAGGATAAGCCATCTGTTCCGGATGCGGTTTATGATCAGCTGCTTCAGGAGCTGGTCGATTTGGAGAATCTGTACCCGGATTTGATTTTTCCGGATTCACCGACTCAGCGAGTGGGCGGAGCGCCAATTTCGAACTTTGAGAAAGTGGCGCATGAGCATCCGATGCTCAGCTTGTCGAATGTTTTCGGTGAAGAAGACTTACAGGAATTTGATAAGCGGGTCCGGAGCGGTGCGGGTGATGAGATCGAATATGTTTGTGAGCTGAAAATCGATGGGCTTGCCGTTTCACTCATCTATGAAAATGGCCAATTTCAAAGAGGAGCGACACGCGGTGACGGGAGAATCGGAGAAGACATCACGGTTAA
>DATHVY010000334.1:0-6248 GCA_035461045.1 Planococcus sp. (in: firmicutes) | reverse complement strand
TATGGACGATTTTCAACTTCCGGCACCGCGCATCAAGCCAGGACAGAATGACCAGCAGGAATTTGTGCCGGGTATGCTGAATCCCAAATACACTTTCGATACATTTGTTATTGGATCAGGTAACCGTTTCGCGCACGCTGCATCACTGGCAGTAGCCGAAGCTCCGGCAAAAGCTTATAATCCGCTGTTTATCTATGGTGGCGTAGGCCTTGGCAAGACACATTTAATGCACGCCATCGGACATTACGTCCTTGAACACAATCCGAACGCCAAAGTAGTTTATTTGTCTTCGGAAAAATTCACGAATGAGTTCATCAACTCGATCCGTGACAACCAAACCGTCGATTTCCGCAACAAATACCGGGGTGTCGACATTCTTTTAATCGATGACATTCAATTTCTTGCCGGAAAAGAGCAAACTCAAGAAGAATTCTTCCATACATTCAACACACTGCACGAAGAATCCAAACAAATTATCATCTCTAGTGACCGGCCTCCAAAAGAGATTCCGACATTGGAAGACCGCTTGAGATCGCGTTTCGAATGGGGCTTGATTACCGATATCACGCCGCCAGATCTGGAAACGCGAATTGCGATTCTGCGCAAAAAAGCCAAGGCGGACGGGCTTGATATTCCGAATGATGTCATGACGTACATTGCCAACTCCATCGACTCCAACATCCGTGAACTTGAAGGAGCACTAATTCGCGTAGTCGCTTATTCTTCATTGATCAACCGAGACATGAGCGCGGATTTGGCCGCGGAAGCGTTGAAAGATATCATGCCTAACTCAAAACCGAAAGTTATTACGATTTTGGATATCCAGCATGCAGTTGGGGACCAGTTCAACGTGAAGTTGGAAGATTTCAAGACGAAACGCCGCACGAAAGACATTGCTTATCCGAGGCAGGTCGCCATGTATCTGTCCCGTGAAATGACCGATTTTTCTTTGCCCAAAATTGGGGAGGAATTCGGGGGGCGGGACCATACGACCGTCATTCATGCGCATGAGAAAATTTCCAGGCTGATGAAAGAGAATCAGCAGCTTCAGCAGGACGTCAAAACCATCAAAAGTGCGCTGGCCAAGTCCTGAACAGCTTGTGGATAAGCTCTATATTTACGCAGTAACTTATGCACACTCTGTCTACATGTGGATAAGCCGATTCTATTCACTATTTCGGGGTTATCCACAAATCCACAGGCCCTACTACTATTATTACTTTAAAAGCCTTAAATAAAATATATATATAAGCGAGGTCCAAGAATGAAATTCGAGATAATGCGTGAGCGATTAGTTGAAGGTTTAAATGATGTAATGAAAGCAGTAAGTTCAAAAACAACGATTCCGATCCTAACGGGAATTAAAATGGACGTTTCTTCAGAAGGAATGAGATTGACAGGAAGCGATTCAGATATCACAATCCAGACGTTTATCCCGGCAGAAGAAGATGGTGAGCAGATTATCCGTGTTGCTCAAGGAGGCAGTATTGTCCTTCAGGCAAAAGTATTTGGGGAAATTATCCGTAAATTGCCGACAAATGATGTAGAAATCGAAATCAACGGAAATTTCCAGACTCATATCCGTTCCGGCAAATCGGAATTCCACCTGATAGGTTTAGATGCACAAGATTATCCACAATTGCCTGAAATTCAGGATGACCGTTTGTTCTCCATTCCGGCAGATCTATTAAAGACCATCAATCGGGAAACCGTTTTCGCAGTATCAAGTTCAGAAACGCGTCCGGTACTGACGGGTGTTCATTGGGAAGTGAAAGACGGAGAGCTTGTTTGTGTTGCAACCGACAGCCACCGCCTGGCACGCCGGAAAACCAAGCTGGAAACTTTGCCTGAAGGCGAATACAGCGTCGTAATTCCAGGCAAGAGCTTAAACGAACTGAACAAAATACTAGATGATACATCTGATGCGGTTGAAATTGTCATGACCAGCCAGCAAGTACTTTTCAAATCCAAACATATCCTGTTTTTCTCCCGTCTTCTTGAAGGCAATTATCCGGATACTTCCCGCCTGATTCCTGCTGAACACAAGACACAGGTAACAGTAAACGGCAGATCTTTGCTTCAAGCGATTGACCGAGCTTCATTATTGGCGCGTGAAGAACGCAACAATGTGGTACGTTTTTCCACCAACAGCGACAATGAAGTCGAAGTTTCTTCGAATTCCCCTGAAGTCGGAAAAGTGGAAGAGCAGATCCAGGCACAGAATATAGAAGGCGAAGAGCTGAAAATCTCGTTCAGCGCCAAATTTATGATGGATGCCCTAAAAGCGATTGACGGACAGGATGTAGTGATTCAATTTGCGGGAGCCATGCGTCCTTTCATTTTGAAATCGGCTTTAGACGATTCAATTCTTCAGCTGATTTTGCCTGTCAGAACCTATTAAAATTGAAAGACACCCTCAGGATAGCCTTCTAGGCTATCCTTTTTTACTTCTAACCTTAAATAGGGTAAAATAGAGGGATAGACTATGAATCGAAGGATGAGTGCATTGTGATGGATATTGGAATCGAAACAGAATTTATAACACTTGGTCAATTGTTGAAAATGACCGATACAATTAGTTCGGGTGGAATGGCAAAATGGTTTCTAAGTGAACATGAGGTTTTTGTAAATGGAGAACTTGAAGCTAGACGCGGACGCAAATTGCGCCCCGAAGATACGGTGAAGATTCCAGGAGTAGGAGAATTTCATATCGTCACGGCTGAAGGCATGAGCTTCGATGCGGATTGACCGACTCCAGTTAGTCAACTACCGCAACTATGAAAAACTTGATTTGTCTTTTTCTCCCGGCATCAATGTGCTGATCGGAGAAAATGCACAAGGCAAAACGAACATAATGGAAGCATTGTATTTTTTATCCATGGCTAAGTCTCATCGATCTTCAAATGACAAAGAATTGATACGTTGGGACGCGGATTATGGTAAAATAAAGGGTGATGTTTTCCGTAAATACGGAAACTTGCCATTGGAAATAATCCTGTCAAAAAAAGGAAAAACTGCGAAAGTCAATCATATGGAGCAAAAGCGTCTGAGCGATTATATCGGCCAATTAAATGTTGTCATGTTCGCACCGGAAGACCTGAATCTTGTCAAAGGGAGCCCGCAGGTTCGCAGGCGTTTCATCGATATGGAAATCGGCCAGATTTCGCCCAGATATCTGCATGATCTTTTAACGTATCAGAAGCTGTTAAAGCAAAGAAATCATATATTAAAACAAAATTATGGCAAGCAATCGATTGACGATGTCATGTTTGATGTTTATACAGAACAATTTATCGAAGCTGCAGTAAAGATCATAAAAAAGCGCTACGGGTTTATGGACCTGCTGCAAAAATGGGCAGAACCGATTCACCATGGCATTTCCCGCGGACTGGAACAGCTGGAAATCCGCTATCAGCCGATCAGCGGTATGAATTCAGAATGGACGCCTGAAGAGATGGCGTCTTTTTTGGGAAAGAAACTGGCTGAAGTTGGCAAGCGGGAGATTGATCGAGGAGTGACGCTGGTCGGACCACATCGTGACGACCTGCATTTTTTTGTGAACGGTTATGACATCCAGACTTATGGTTCACAAGGGCAGCAAAGGACGACTGCGCTGTCATTGAAATTAGCGGAAATCGAATTGATTAAACAGGAAGTCGGAGAAGCTCCGGTATTGTTGCTGGATGATGTGCTTTCCGAATTGGATGATTATCGCCAGTCCCACCTGCTTAACACGATTCAGGGATCAGTGCAGACGTTCGTCACCACCACAAGTGTGGAAGGCATCCAGCATGAAACAATCCAAAATGCGCGCCTTTTCGAAGTATCAAAAGGAACCGTTACACAATAGTGTCGGCATAATATAGCTCAATTGGTTTTTGAAAAAAAGAATGTGGTTAGAAAGAGCAGGTGTAATGAAATGGCTATGGAAGAAAATAAACTCCAACAAGCATATGATGCAAGTCAGATTCAAGTTTTGGAAGGACTGGAAGCTGTTCGGAAAAGACCGGGGATGTATATCGGTTCTACCGGTTCAAGAGGGCTTCACCATTTGGTGTGGGAAATCGTCGATAACAGCATCGATGAAGCTTTAGCGGGCCATTGCGACGAAATCAAAGTCGTTATTGAAAAGGATAATTGGATTCGCGTGGAAGATAATGGGCGCGGAATTCCGGTTGGCATGCAGGAAAAAATGGGGCGTCCAGCTGTTGAAGTCATTATGACCGTTCTTCATGCAGGCGGTAAATTCGGAGGCGGCGGATATAAAGTTTCCGGTGGCCTTCATGGTGTAGGGGCTTCTGTCGTGAACGCCTTGTCCGAAGTTACCGAAGTGTATGTAAACCGTGATCAAAAACGGCATTATATTAAGTTTGAACGTGGAGCGGTTACGGAAGAACTGCATGTAATCGGTGAATCGGAAGCTACAGGCACCACAATCCGGTTCAAAGCGGATTCCGAAATTTTCACTGAAACTACCGCCTATGAATTTGATATTCTCGATCATCGCTTGCGTGAGCTTGCTTATCTCAACCGCGGTTTAAAAATTATTGTGGCAGATGAGCGTGAAAATGAAGAAAAAGAGAAAAACTATCATTACCAAGGCGGCATTAAATCGTATGTGGAGCATCTCAACAAAAGCAAAGATCCGCTTCACGAAGAAGCAATTTTTGTAGAAGCTGAAAAAGATGGCATCACAGTAGAAGTTGCGATGCAATATAACGCCGGATATGCAGCGAATATCTTCTCATTCGCCAATAATATCAATACCCATGAAGGCGGGACGCACGAATCCGGCTTTAAGACGGCTTTAACCAGGGTCATCAATGACTATGGCCGTAAAAAAGGGATGCTTAAAGAACAGGATGGCAACTTGACCGGCGATGATGCGCGTGAAGGGTTAACGGCAATCATATCGGTGAAGCATCCTGATCCACAATTCGAAGGCCAAACCAAAACGAAATTGGGCAATACCGAAGTAAGCACAATCGTAAACAACTTATTCTCTGCCGGCTTTGAACGCTTTCTTCTTGAAAACCCGTCTGTTTCACGAAAAATCTTGGATAAAGGCATCATGGCTTCGCATGCCCGAATGGCTGCCAAAAAAGCCCGTGAATTCACTCGCCGAAAATCCGCTTTGGAAATTTCGAGTCTTCCAGGTAAATTGGCAGATTGTTCTTCGCGCGATCCCAAAATCAGTGAAATATACATTGTTGAGGGCGATTCTGCAGGAGGATCTGCGAAATCAGGACGAGACCGCCATTTCCAAGCGATTCTTCCTTTGCGGGGCAAAATTCTTAATGTCGAAAAAGCGCGCCTCGATAAGATTCTTTCCAATAATGAAATCCGGGCGATCATCACAGCGCTGGGTACAGGTATCGGCGAAGAATTCAATCTCGCTAAAGCACGTTACCATAAAGTGGTCATCATGACGGATGCGGATGTCGACGGTGCACATATTCGTACGCTCCTGCTGACTTTCTTCTTCCGTTATATGCGTCCATTGATCGAAGCGGGCTATATTTATATCGCCCAGCCACCACTCTTCCAGATCAAACAAGGAAAGAGTGTTGAATATGTCTACACGGATGCCCAACTGAAAGAAGTGCTCGAAAGACTTCCTTCCAGCCCTCGACCTGCAGTTCAGCGGTATAAAGGACTCGGCGAGATGAATGCCACTCAATTATGGGACACTACAATGGACCCTGACGTTAGGACGTTGTTGCAAGTAACCTTGAACGATGCCATGACGGCAGATGAAACCTTCAATATGTTGATGGGGGACCATGTAGAACCTCGACGGGTTTTCATTGAAGAAAACGCACGTTACGTCAAGAATTTGGATGTTTGATCGAATATAGCTTAAGGAGGCTGCGGATATGGCGGAAAGGCCAACCAGCGGAGTTGAAGAAATAAATATCAGTACAGAAATGCGGACTTCGTTTTTAGATTATGCGATGAGCGTTATCGTATCCCGTGCATTGCCGGATGTTCGCGACGGGCTAAAGCCTGTTCATCGGCGCATTCTTTACGCCATGCACGATTTAGGAATTACATCCGATAAAGCGTACAAGAAATCTGCACGTATCGTCGGAGATGTAATTGGTAAGTACCATCCACACGGGGACAGTGCAGTTTATGAAACCATGGTACGGATGGCGCAGGATTTCAGTTACCGCTATATGCTCGTCGACGGACACGGGAACTTCGGTTCTGTAGACGGCGATGCTGCAGCTGCGATGCGTTATACA
>DATHVY010000333.1:0-4546 GCA_035461045.1 Planococcus sp. (in: firmicutes) | reverse complement strand
TAAAAATTGGCGCATTTATTGACTGCATAGTGCATCATGATACAATAATATGACATATTTATTGTACTCCCCTCTATAAGTAGCGTCAAGGCAACGCTAGGGATTTCAATCGAATCACCTAAGAATTCAAATTATTGAAAGAAGTGCATTTATGGCAAAAATAATTTCTGTTACCACCGTACATTTTGGTTCCGATTTGAGCCGCAACCAAGTATCCTCCGATATTATCGGTACTCATAAGGTCGAACTTCTTTACTAGGCCATCAAATTCCTTGTTAGGAAGTTGCCCCTTTCCTCACCTAAAGACACATCCGCCTTCTTCCATCAAGCCGTTTCCAGGAAACTTTCACTTGAAATTAACAGCAAGCATAAAGCCGCGTATTCCTTGTCACCACTACGTTTGGACGGCCATTACCTTAAAGTTGAGGCCGGTTTTCCCGCGGAAGAAAAACAAAACATTGACGGTTTTGTGACAGAAGCATACGAAGAACCGCATCCAAAGAAAAAAATGGTGCGTATAACCTTTAAGTGGGATTTAAAGGATAAAATGTAAAAATAATAAAATATTTTTTGAGTTAGAAGCATTCACGATGGTGGATGCTTTTTTATGGTGAGCGGAGCCGCAATCCGCAATTTGTTTGCGATATTTCTTCGTTGTTTGCGATCTTTTCGCTTTATTTGCGATATTTATAATTTGTTTGCGATTTGCCGGTTTTATTTGCGATATTCTGGATTTATTTGCGTAAGTCGATCGCGCATGCGGATTCATGCCAAAAAAAGCAAAAATCCACCCTACACCAAGGGTGGGTTTTTGCTTTTCAACTGATATCTCCTGTTCTTCTTGCTTCCGGACTTCGCCAGATCGAATTCTGCCAGCATGCGCGAGGCCACGAAGATGGATTCGATTCCGCTGAATTGGCGAAACTGCAGATTGCTCATTTCTTTATCGACAAGCGCAAAGTATTCCTGCACAGCCAGATGATGCGCGCGCGGATCCCGGTGTCCGCATTCTTCGCAAATCCATTTCTTCAATACACGCTTCATCGAATGCTGGGAGCACTCCGAGCAAAGAACACCAGTCGTTAGATCGGATGGATCAATAAAATAATGTTCACATAATGGGACATGTTTAAAAGGAGTTTGATTGGATTCGATGAGGTTTTGGATTTCATTTACCTTCAGGGTTTTCTTTTGAGAAGATTTTATTTCCAGGAGTTTATAGAGGAGATGGTTCATTTGATACGTTTTACAGATGTGCTTGCCCGGGGTTTTCGAGATAAATTCGCACTGCTTCGAGGTGAAGACCACTATGCCTTCGACAGGGAGGTTGATCTTTTGGATTTGGAACCACGTTTGGAGGAATCGGATGTTCTTGTCCAGCTGGACAGTCGGGTCATCCATGACCGTTTTTACACCTTCGAGATTTGTGCGGTAAAATTCGTCAGTCAGAAGATCAAAATGGATCCGGCCACTAATGTTTTTCGATTCGATGATGATGGCACGGTGTTCGGTCAGGAGCAATCCGTCCATCTGGACTCTCCAATTACCAAGGCTCAGCTGGACATCCCATAAAATCTCATAAGGTGCCGCCGAATAAAACTCGTTGAACTTCTCCATCAACCTTCCTTCCCCGCGCTTCCCAGCGGCATGGCGTTGCAGCTCAATTTTCAGAAATGGCCGGTGCGAATGGTGTTGTGGCAAACGTGCCATAAGCTGTGTTAAAGCGTGTTCCATCGGAAGCTTTTCTACTTCTGTTTTTATATGGATCCCCCCTTCAATTCCACTAAATTATCGCATAAAAAAGCCCAGCTCGAAAGCCGGGCCATGCATTTTTTATGCCAATCCGAATTCTGCATGCAATGCGTTTGAAGATTTGTGCATGTCCGATTCCGGCACGACGACGGAGATTTTGATTTCTGACGTGCTGACCATTTTGACCGGGACATCCTGCTGGCGAAGAATTTCAAACATTTGCGCCGCGACACCCGGATTGGAGACCATTCCGGATCCGACAATCGAGACTTTTGATAAGCCGACTTCAAATCCGGCCGAGACATAACCGATTTCTTCTGAATGGATATCCAGTACGCGCTTGACGTCCTCTAAGCTGTCCTCTTTGATGGAGAATGAAACCGATGGCGGAAACTCTGCGGAAATGCTCTGGACGATAATATCGACGTCAATATGATGTTCCGCCAATTTTGTGAAGATGTTGGCAAGCGAACCATTGAAGGCCTTTTCGTAAGAAACCGTCACGCGAGCGATGCTTGAGTCGAACGCGACTCCTCTGACAATCAGATTTTTTTCCACTGTGATCACCTCTTGTATTGTCGTGCCCGGCTCATCGTTGAAGCTGGCTCTGACGGATAATGAAACATTGTTGTTTTTTGCAAATTCAACGGCTCTCGGATGCAGCACGCCGGCGCCCAAATTCGCCAATTCCAGCATTTCATCATAAGAAATCTGTTGAAGTTTGCGTGCACCGCGGACAAAGCGTGGGTCTGATGTGTAAACACCGTCGACGTCCGTGAAAATCTCGCATTTTTCAGCTCTTAACGCGGCTGCCAATGCGACGGCTGTTGTATCCGAACCGCCGCGACCGAGTGTCGTGATATTGCCGATGCTGTCGACTCCCTGGAAACCGGCCACGACGCAGAAGAAGCCTTCTTCCAGAACTCGTTCAAGCCGTTCGGTATGGATCTGTTCGATGCGGGCGTTGCGTGGAACCGATTCGGTTTCGATGCCTGCCTGCCATCCCGTAAACGATAGCGCTTCATGCCCCAAAGTTTTAAAGGCCATCGCCAACAGCGAAATGGTAACCTGTTCTCCTGTTGCCAGCAGCATGTCCATCTCCCGCTTGGATGGATCAGTTGAAATTTCATTCGCAAGTGATTGCAGTGTGTCCGTGGTTTTGCCCATAGCGGAAACGACGATGACGACGCGTTTGCCTTTTTCTTTTTCAAGGATTGCCCTTTTTGCCACACCTATGATTTTCTCCGGTGTAGCGACGGATGTTCCGCCAAACTTCATGACTACAGTTTTCATTTTCATCCACTCCCACATTTGATGTGGCTCCCAACAAAAAGAGGCAGTCCACCGCGAGCGCGGCAAACTACCTCTTTCATCATGTACGAAATAAAACGTCCATGTGAGATAGCCCTCCAGGGATTGACCCTGACAGCTCTGCACTTCTTAAATGCAGAACCAGCATGCCCGGACAGCAGTGTCCGTTCAAGCTTCGGCAAACGCCCCTTTCACCATTCTTCACAGATTCTGCAAATCTCCGGATGGTTACTTTTGACCTTCGCGCCTCTATCATCACTTTTCCAAGTGATCCAATATATTCTTCTACGATAACATGCATTTATTCCTTTGGCAACGATTCCGCGGCAAAATGCTGTTGAACAGAATTTGCCAACCCTTGTGGAAGTCCGGCTTCTTTGAGCTGCTCAACATTTGCTTCTTTGATTCTTTTGACGGAACCAAAATGCTTCAGCAGCTGCTGTTTGCGTTTCGGGCCCACGCCTTCCAAATCATCAAGTGCTGAAACGATGGAGTTTTTCCCCCGAAGCTGTCGGTGGAACGTAATGACGAAACGGTGAACTTCATCCTGTATGCGCTGCAGCAAATAAAAGGCCTCGCTCGTTCTTTTCAGTGTGACGATTTCCACCGGTGACCCGTAAAGCAACTGGGACGTTTGGTGTTTAGCATCTTTTGCCAAGCCAGCAATCGGAATTGATAGTCCAAGCTCGTCTTCCAGAATCTCGCGGGCCGATTCCATTTGCCCTTTGCCTCCGTCAATAACGATCAAATCCGGCAACGGCAAACCATCTTTCAGTACCCGTGAATACCTTCTACGAATCACTTCGCGCATCGCGGCGTAATCATCCGGCTTGGAAGCGTTGCGGGTTTTGTATTTGCGATAATCCTTTTTCGAAGGTTTGCCATCGATGAAGGTAATCATCGCAGATACCGCGTCGGCTCCTTGGATATGGGAGTTATCAAAAGCCTCGATGCGCAGTGGCGTTTCGATATTCATCGCTTCGCCCAGTTCCTGGCACGCACCGATTGTCCGCTCTTCCTGCCGTTCAAGAAGCTGGAACTTTTCCTTGATGGCAATCTCGGCATTCTTTCGGGCTAAAGCAACCAGATCTTTTTTCTTGCCGCGCTGCGGTACTAATACACGGACGCCGAGCCATTCTTTGATCAACTCGGTGTCTTCCGCTTCCGGCAGTAAAATTTCGCTCGGTTTCACATGATTCGGTTTTTCGTAAAACTGCCCGAGGAACGTCAAAAATTCTTCGCTCGGGTCACGATATAATGGAAACAGGGAAACATCCCGCTCGATCAGTTTGCCTTGGCGCACGAAGAACACTTGCACGCACATCCAGCCCTTATCAACAGCGTATGCAAAAACGTCACGGTTGGTGAAATCGTTCATCGCCATCTTCTGTTTCTCCATCACAGTTTCGATATGTGCAATCTGGTCCCGGTATTCTTTTGCCCGTTCAAACTCCAGATTTTCAGCCGCTTCGGACATTTGTTC
>DATHVY010000332.1:0-3619 GCA_035461045.1 Planococcus sp. (in: firmicutes) | reverse complement strand
AAATGTCACATCAACGAATTTCGAGGGGTAAATCATGCGCCCAACAAAAAGTCCCTTACAGGCGGTAGCATTATACAGTGCTATCCTTACACAACTTGTCGGGTCCGTACTCATCGGTGCGTTCACAGGTATGTGGCTCGATGAACGATTCGGAACCGCCCCGTTATTACTGGTCATCGGTCTGTTCATCGGAATCGCTTTCGGTGCTTGGACGATGATCCAGACCGTCCGAAAATTTGAATCAGGAGACACGTGACACATGGATGGACTTAGGGAGATTTTCAACAGACTTAAAAGATTGATTTATTTCATTCTGGCGGCATTCGTTATCGGGTGGGGGTTTACTCCTTACCAGGCGGTTTTCGCGGGTCTGATCATCGGAACTTTGTTCGGCATGTATAATATGTGGATTCTGGTTCGCAGGATGGACAGGTTTGATCGGGCGGTGGCAGAAGGCTCGAAAGTTCGTTCGCTGGGAACGGCATTACGGTTTGCATCAGGTGTGGCAGCTGTTGCTTTAGCAATTTTATTTGCAGAGCATGTTCACTTGATCAGTACGGTAATCGGGTTGATGATCCCTTATGTTCTGCTTTTGGTGGAACGGATTGTTTATCACGTGAAATACCATTAAGAATGTGGAAAGAGAGGTGAAACTATCGTGGATCATGGCGCTCCTATGTTAGAAGTGTTTGGGATCTGGTTTAACTTATCGAACGTTATGATGCTTCTTGTAGCCGCTTTGGTCGTCTTCCTAATCGCTTTTATCGCAACACGGAATCTGCAGCTTAAACCTAGCGGTATGCAGAATTTCATGGAATGGATCATGGACTTCGTGAAGGGAATCATTAAAAGCAATATGGACTGGAGAGATGGCGGTCGATTCCATGTTCTTGGAATTACGCTGATCATGTTCATTTTCATTTCGAACATGCTGGGTCTTCCGTTTGCAGTAGTTGTCAATGGAGATCTTTGGTGGAAATCACCAACGGCAGATGCAACAGTAACTATGACGCTTGCAGCAACCGTTATCATTTTAAGCCATTATTATGGTTTGAAGCTGAAAGGTGTTAAGGGTTACACAGCAGGATACTTAAAACCAATGCCATTTTTAGCCCCACTTAAAGTGATTGAAGAGTTTGCGAATACGCTGACACTCGGTCTGCGTCTTTACGGGAACATTTATGCAGGTGAAATTCTGATCGCTTTATTGGCAGGAGCCGCATCAGCCAGCATACTTGGGTATGTCGCATCATTCTTACCAATGATGGCATGGCTAGGGTTCTCAATCTTTATCGGAACAATTCAGGCGTTTATCTTTGTTATGTTAACGATGGTTTATTTATCGCATAAAGTCAGCGACGACCATTGATTATAAAATGCTCGTAAGAGCAAAAAAAAAAATACCACTATCCTGAGGAGGACAAATTACAATGACAGGTTCAATAGGTTTATTAGCAGCAGCAATCGCAGTAGGTTTAGCAGCACTAGGTGCAGGTATCGGTAACGGACTTATCGTTTCTAAAACAGTTGAAGGTATCGCTCGCCAACCAGAAGCACGCGGCGTTCTTCAAACAACAATGTTCATCGGGGTAGCTTTGGTCGAGGCCGTTCCTATCATCGCCGTAGTTATCGCGTTCATCACGATGAACCAGTAGTAAAGAAAAGCGAAAGTGCCTGTTCAGCTCTGAAAGGCATAAGACGATTTGGCGAAGCGGCGTGTTTTCAGCCGCACAGCCAAAGTGGCTTATGACCCGAAGAGCTAGGCACTGGAGTCTAGACAATATAGAAAAAAGTTAAATGGCGGGAATGCTTAGGCATAATCTTCGCCATTTAATCTTGCAAATGCGTTTATTACACTGAAAAAACATCTTACAAATAATAAAGATCTTACTATAGAAGAAATTGCATTTTAGGCTCTTGAAGGGAGTGAAACAATCGTGTTTTTTGATCACCTCGTACTCGGCGCAACCGGGGAATTCTTAAATATAGGGGATATTCTCGCAACATTATCCATCTTCCTCGTACTTATGTTCTTGCTGAAGAAAGTCGCATGGGGTCCTTTGATGGGAATTATGCAGCAACGTGAAGATTTGATTGCCAGTGAAATCGAAACGGCTGAAAGCAGCCGCCAAGAATCACAAAAAATGCTCGAAGAACAGCGTCAAATGTTGAAAGACGCGCGTACTCAAGCACAGGAAATCCTTGAAAACGCTAAACGTCAGGGCGAAGTTTCTCGTGAGGAAATTGTGAGAACGGCTAACTCTGAAGCTGGGCGTATGAAAGAAGCGGCAGTGCAAGAAATTGCCAACGAACGCGACAAGGCGATTTCGGCAGTTCGTGAAGAAGTTGTATCATTGTCATTATTGGCTGCGACAAGAGTTCTTGAAAAAGAAATCTCTGAAGAAGACAACCGTCAGTTGATTAACGAAACGATTGCGAAGGCAGGCGAATTGCAATGAGCCAAGTTGCAGATCGCTATGCTTTAGCATTGTTCCAAATCGCTCAACAGCAAAATTTGTTAAGCGAAATAGAATCGGACCTGCGTGAAGTGAGAAAAGTTTTCGAACTTTCTCCTGAATTATATGATTTGATCATTACTCCAAGTTTTTCAGCCGAAAAAAGAACCAATCTCATCAGTGAGCTTTTCAAGGAAGGCAATCAGTATGTGATCAATACATTGCTATTGATGACAGAACGCCGCCGACTGGATGAAGTCACTGGATTGGTTGACGGTTACATCAAGCTTTCCAATGAAGCAAAAGGAATTGAAGAGGCGAAAGTTTACTCGACCCGTCCTTTGACGGAAGAAGAACTCGCATCCATTTCTTCTGCATTCTCTATAAAAATCGGCAAAAAATCTTTACGAATTGAAAACATCATCGATCCATCCCTAATCGGAGGATTGCGTCTTCAAATCGGAAACCGCATATTCGACAGCAGTGTGGCGACGAAACTTTCGCGCCTTCAGCGTCAATTGATCGGTTAATCTAAGAACATATGAGAGGGTGACATACATGAGCATCAAAGCTGAAGAAATCAGCGTGCTGATCAAGCAGCAGATTGAAAACTATCAATCTGAGATGAAAGTTGACGAAGTCGGTACAGTAATCACGATTGGTGATGGTATCGCACGCGCTCATGGCCTCGACAACATCATGGCCGGAGAACTTGTTGAGTTCTCTACTGGTGTCCTGGGAATGGCACAAAACCTGGAAGCCAACAACGTTGGTATCATTATCCTTGGCCCATACACAGACATCAAAGAAGGCGATGAAGTACGTCGAACTGGCCGTATTATGGAAGTACCGGTAGGACATGAACTTATCGGGCGCGTTGTAAATCCGATCGGACAGCCTGTTGATGGCCTAGGTCCAATTAACACAACAAAAACACGTCCCATCGAAAGCCCTGCACAAGGGGTTATGGCACGTAAATCTGTTCACGAACCACTTCAGACGGGTATCAAAGCGATCGACGCTCTTGTGCCAATCGGCCGTGGACAGCGTGAATTGATCATCGGTGACCGTCAGACTGGTAAAACATCTGTAGCCATCGATACAATTTTGAACCAAAGCGACCAGGATATGATTTGTATCTATGTTGCGATTGGCCAAAAAGA
>DATHVY010000331.1:0-5388 GCA_035461045.1 Planococcus sp. (in: firmicutes) | reverse complement strand
CACATCCACTTCACGGAACGTGTTTTTAGCCACTTTCAGCATAAAGTCACCTAGTTTATGCCGTGGTTCGTTGATGCCTGGAGTGTCGATGAAGACCATTTGGCTGTTGTCGGTCGTGACAACCCCTTGGACTTTATTGCGCGTGGTTTGTGGTTTATCGCTCATGATCGCGATTTTCTGGCCGACCACCCGGTTTAGAAATGTTGATTTGCCGACGTTGGGACGGCCGATAATGGAAATGAATCCGGATTTGAAATCCTTATTTTCTGGCTGCATACTTTAAGTCCTCCGTTGAAAACGCCCCAGGCAACAATTCGCTGATTGTCGTTTCCTGGACGTCGCCTTTTAAATTTGTTAAATACACCGGCATGTCCGGTGGGCAGAATTCTGCCAATACTTGTCTGCATGCCCCACAGGGGGATACAGGGCCTTTTGTGTCTGCTGTTACAGCTAATGCCTTAAACTTCATTTCGCCTTCTGATACCGCCTTAAAGATTGCTGTACGCTCCGCGCAATTCGTCAACGAATAGCCCGCGTTTTCAATATTACAGCCTCTAAAAACTTTGCCTTCTTCCGTCAGCAAAGCGGCTCCGACTGGAAAATTGGAATAAGGGACATAAGCCCGCTCCCTTGCGTGCATTGCTTCTTTCATCAATAGTTCTTTTTTCATTGAAATTCACCTCTGTTTAATTAAAACCATTTGGGCAGGAAGATTAGTAAACCAATTATAGCACTTGCAGAGGCAAATACCAAAACCGCACCTGCAGCCATATCCTTCGCTTGCTTTGCAAGCGGATGCAATTCGGCCGTAGAGAGGTCTACTGTCCGTTCGAGTGCCGAATTGAATAACTCTGCCGAAATCATGCCGCCGATCAGCAGGATGATGACAATCCACTCCATCACGGATAAGCCGGTCCAAGCCGCAGCCACCAACACCAAAATCGCCGCGCGAAAATGAAAACGGATATTCTGTTCTCTTTTCAACGCCTCCATAATTCCTTCAGTGGCAAACTTGAATGACCGCAGGAATCTACTGACCTTCATTCGAATCACGTGTAACTCCCAAAGAAGAAAGGATTTCTTCCTGTCTGGAGAACATCCTTTTCTCATCCGCCTCAGTCATGTGGTCATAGCCAAGCAGGTGCAAAAAGCCGTGGACAGCAAGAAATCCGAGTTCCCGCTCAAAGGAATGGCCATAGTCTTCGGCCTGCTCCTTGGTCCGGTCGAGTGAAATGACAATGTCTCCGAGCATCCGTTCCTCGGTTGCACCGAGAATTTCCGGTTCGCCAACTCCCGGTTCTTCCATGGCAAATGAAATCACATCCGTAGCTTCATCTTTCCCACGATATTCATTGTTGATGCCTCGGATGGTGTCATTATCGACAAACGTCACTGATACTTCAGCTCTGCCGACTTTCTCGAGTTCTGCAGCATGCCGAAGGACACTTTTCAGAAAATCCAGTTCGCTGAGACCGAGCGATTTGGTTTCATCCATAAAATCGATGTCTAACATCTAGTTTCCTCCTTTCAATTGTTTTCTTTCGGGTACTCGATTCTCGAATGGAAAATTCCGTTCAAAGTTTCGCACATTACGCCTTTAATAATCTTCAACTCTTTTAAAGTTAAGTCGCATTCATCAAACTGGCCATCTTTCAGTTTATCTTCAATAATGGCTTCCGTTAATTTTTTTATCTTTTCTGAAGTCGGTTCTTTCATCGAACGAACTGCTGCTTCCATGCTGTCCGCAATACAAATGATGGCAATTTCCTTGGTTTGCGGTTTTGGTCCGTCGTAACGGTATTCTTCCTCCGCAGTGTCCGGATTCCTTTCCTTCGCTTTGTAATAGAAGAATTTCAGCAGGCTCGTTCCATGGTGCTGCTCAGCGATATCGATCAATTCCTGAGGCATCTTATGTTTTCTTAAAATTTCCGCACCGTCTTTTCCATGAGCTAAAATAATATTGCGGCTTGTCTCTGGCGGCAGCGCATCATGCGGATTTTGGATATTCACCTGATTCTCGATGAAAAATTGAGGCCTGGAAGTTTTGCCAATGTCATGGTAGTAGCAGCCAACCCGAGCAAGCAGGCCATTCGCCCCGATTGCCTCGCAAGAAGCATCCGCCAAATTCGCAACCATGACGCTGTGGTGATAGGTCCCTGGAGTTTCAGTCAATATTTTCTTAAGCAAAGGATGATTCGGATTGGACAGCTCGATGAGCCTCATCGTCGACAGAAGGCCGAACATCGATTCAAAAAATGGCAGTAAGCCAATCGTCAAAGCTCCCGACAACAAGCCCGAAACTACGGCTGCAGTAAAATAAAAACCGAGTTCCGAAAAGCTATATTGACTTTGTCCAACCAGCAGATAAAATCCGACAAACAGAACATTGACAGCTGCAACAGCCAAACTGGTCTGTAACAACCTAGATCTTCTGTCATCCCGTTCTATGAGGTAAATCCCCATGATCCCTCCGAAAAGGATATACAATGCAATATCCATCTGCAAAGTGGCTGCATATCCCCCTTGTAGTAGGATACCCGCACTCGCACCTGTTATAACCGTAACAAACAATGCGAATCTTTCATTAATCAGAATCCGCACAATCATGCCGGCCATCGCAGTGGGAAACAAAAAGGCAATGATTACATCAAAGTTTCCGCTTACTGCGCTAATTAATTGCATCAGCGCCAAGGAAATGGTGATGACGATTGCCATGACCATCAAGGAGATTTTTTTGTTCCGATCCGTCATGACCGACCGCTGGACCAGAGCAAGTAACAGGCCCATGGCAATGGCTACAAAAAGCAGTAAACCGAGCAACGGCCGAAAGCTCGCATGATCTTCCGTCATCCCAGCTAATTCAAGCTGACGATAAATTTCACGGTCGACTACCTGTCCCTCTTGGACCAGCACCTGGCCTTGAAGAATTCTTGTAGCTTCCACACTGGCTCGGACCTGAGCAATCTGTGCCTCAGTCAGTTCTTCGTTCACAACTTCATTCGGGATGATTGAAAAGCGGCCAATTGATACCGCTGCCTGCAGCACAGAAGCCGGTATTTCATTACTCCGCCTGATCTCCTGCTCCACAAGATCTCTTGTCTCCGAAACATGCTCTTCCCGTATAGGATTTCTCAAATATCTGATGGTGATTCCTTCCAATGCATCAGATATTTCCAATATTGCATCGTCTGACAAAGCGAGGAATGCCCGCAGCATGTCATCGGTAAGTCGCAGTCCATTTTGGCTGTTTTCGATCATCCTCAAGTTTTCTCTCAACTCTTCTACCATCGCGTTGAAATCCTGATCTTCCTCTTCCTCTTCATCGGTTCCTGAAATTTCTTTCGCTTCCATAATATAAGAAAATAGATCGTCAATCACCACAGCTCGATTACGGGCAATCTCATCCATAAATTGGTAACTAGGACTTAACTCGGAAGCCGCACGCTGACGTTCTTGTTCTGTCTTGATCGGATCTTCTACAGTTTTAGCGGATCGGATGGTTTCTTCCGAAAGCTCAAACAGTTGAACTCTGTATGTATCTCCTTTAACGGAGTTATATAGAAAGGCATAAAGCAGTATTCCAATTAGAAACACCAAAGCGAGAAGGATGACATTAAAACCAAGATTTTTATACCATTCTTTAGCCTTTTGAACCACATATTCACCTCATTCCATTTCTTTCAATCATACCAACATCTGTTAAATATTTCACGGTCTTTTTCTAAATATTTGAATTAATCGAACCTTAAATGATGCCAAAACAAAAAACCAGCCATCAAATCGGCTGGTTTTCATAGGCATCTATAATTTTTGCAACGAGTGGGTGGCGCACTACATCTCCGCGTTCCAAATATTGAAAATGGATGCCGCGCACTTTTTTCAGTACCGCTTCAGTTGCGATAAGGCCGGATTCGGCTCCCCGCGGCAAATCAATTTGGGTTTTATCCCCAGTAATGATCATTTTCGACCCAAAGCCGAGCCTAGTCAGAAACATTTTCATTTGGGCTTTCGTTGTATTTTGCGCTTCATCCAGAATGACAAAGGCTTCGTCCAACGTGCGGCCCCTCATATAAGCCAACGGCGCGATTTCGATGATGCCTCTTTCAATGAAGCGATTGGTCTGCTCCAATCCGAGTACATCGTGCAGCGCGTCATATAACGGCCGCAAATAGGGATCGACCTTCTCTTTCAGGTCGCCTGGCAGAAAGCCGAGGCTTTCTCCCGCTTCCACTGCCGGCCGGGTTAAAATGATTTTTTTGACCTGGCCATTTTTCAAGGCCTGAACGGCCATGACGACTGCCAGATACGTTTTGCCTGTGCCAGCCGGACCGATACCAAATACAAGATCTTTACTGCGGATGGCATGAACATAATGACGCTGGCCAATGGTTTTTGCCCGGATCACTTTGCCCTGCGCATTTTTTGCAATTTCTTCATCGTACAGCTCTGCAAAATATTCGATGGTTCCCGCTTTTGCCATTTCAATGGCAGCGACTATATCCCGCTGGTCAATATTAATGTTTTTTCGTATGACTTTCAACAATTGTTCTATTAAGGTCTTTCCCGTTTCTTTTGCCTCGTCGGTGCCAGAAAGCTTGATAATTTCTCCACGGGTTATGATTTGGATTTCTAATGCTTCTTCGATCAAAGTCATGTGGTTGTCGGAAATTCCTAAAAGAAGTACGGCTTCATTCGGATCCTTCACATGCAATTCGAGTAATTGGTTGTCTGTCATGCATACGCTCCTTGAAATCGAGTATTTTACACTATATTCACTCTATCATTAAAGAAGAAGAATAGTAAAATATTTTCTATTGTATTAGGGGTTTTTAAAATTCTTATTGCCACTTTCATAACCAATACCCTTAAAACCACCTTTTTTTTCCCAAAGAAAACGGCCAGCATGTGGGCTGGCCGTTGTTTCTATCTTTTGGATTTGGGAGGTAACAGGATTTCTGCCATAATGATACCTTTTTGGATATCTGCTGCATCCAAAGGAAACAGCTCATCTTTAAGGACGGTTTTCTTCTCCTGAACTGCCTGCCGGCTTTGATGAGCCGACAGCCTTCCAGTGTCGCGGGATGGAGCTGGCTGGACAGCTTCACGCTTCGGTATATGCTGAGCCGCCTGCTCCAATTTTTTCTTAGCTTGTTCAGTTCTTTCAGGATTCTCATTCATTTGAGCCTGAAGTTCGCCATACATCTCTCTGGCATAATCCTCGACTCTCTTGAATGCCCCCTGACCGGTGTTTCGGTTAGGAGAAGCCTGCCTTTGTGGCCGCTGTTGGTTTGCAGGCTGCTGTGGGCCAGCTGGCCGCCCGGGCCGTTGCTGAGCATCACCTTTTTCACCTTGTTCCCCTTTTTTCTTATTGAAAAAAGATGCGATTGC
>DATHVY010000330.1:0-15871 GCA_035461045.1 Planococcus sp. (in: firmicutes) | reverse complement strand
TTCATTCATCACGGCATCCCGTTCCGACTCCCAGATGGCTCGCTGTTCTTCGGTTTCCGCTTCGTTCAGCGACGCCAGTTCCGTGCCTGCCTCCACTTCATCACCGGCACTGACCAGCCACTGGTCGACCGCTTCGAGTTCCCGCATATACAATTCGCTCGTGCCGAGCGGAACCGTGATTGCTTCTTTTGGAAGCTGTTCCGTAAAATCACTCGTGTAGGCCTGTTCAAACTCATGGACATACACCGTTTTCGGCAGAATGCTTTTCTCCCCGAACATGAGCAGGGCGTTGGTTGCGACAAAAGCCGCAACCGCGATAAAGATGCCAAGTGCTACCAGTCTATTCAATCGGAGCACCCCCTCTGACAAGTGCACCCATCATGTCGTCGATCGGCATGATGGAGAACGACGCCACAAACGCGGCGGCTAACACATGCAATAAGATAAGCGCCATTAAAATCGACACCGGCGAGAACGTTGTAAAGCTTTTCACATAACGGTACTGAATCCCAATGATGAGCGCCGTAAAGACCGTCAGCTGATTAAAGAAATAAATCCAATACGTGTGCTCAAGGAACGTCGCTGCCAGCGGGCCGAATGAAAACATCGACACCGTCAGCGAGTAGCCCATCGCGGCAAACACGACAAGCACCAACAACTTTTCCATCACCAGGAGGGACAGCACATACGCCTGCATGACCAATGCTGCTTTCCATGGGATCCGGGCGACCTTATGAAAAAGAAAGGCCACACCAAAAGAATGAAAAGCCAGGTAAAGCCCGGCCCAGAGCATCAGCCCCAATAGGGAAGTCCAACGGGCGAGTGTATAAGTGTCCCACATGCCAGCTGCAAGAATCGGCGTGAGTGATGCGGTATTCATTCCCCAGATTCCGCGCACGGCAAACACGAGCAGGCCAATCACGAAAATAAATCCGAGCCGCCAGCTGAAGTTACGCATCATGTTGCTTTGAAGATTATGTATTAACAAACCTTGCCTACCTAAATAATACCAGTATTTAAAATCAAATATCATGCGCACCTAGTCCTTTCGTGCAAATGAACTTCTGCATACTTCACTTTACCAAAAAACTGCTGATTTTGTAACGTTCAAACTGGAACTATTTACAAATTTAGCTGATTTGTCGGTTTCAACGGAGGGCCGGGCTGTCGTTTTTTTGCTGGCTGCTCCTGTTTCCGCCCAAAATAAAAGCTCCCGCACCAGGCGGGAGCTTTCACTCGATCAGACGATCTTGTATTTCTTATGAGAAATGACAGTCATGTTGGATGCTGCCCCTATTTCTTTTGCATCTTCAGGTGAAATCTCGACAATTACGGAGTTGTCCATAATTTTGAAGATTGTCCCGTTTACTTCCACACCGTTACGTTTGAAAGAAATCCATTCCCCGATTCTGCGTGCTGCAACGAATTCAGAGACCTCTTTTTCATGCGGTTGAAATGCCATCTTTATCCACACTCCTCTAATAGAAACACTATCTTGTTATTATAGCATAAATCGGACCCGGTTTCACTCAAACAGATTTTCGGACGCGGAAGTTCCCAGCTGAAATTACCCGGCGCCTTCCACCTCTGCGGCAATTCTTCTCACTGCACACAATTCTTTTTCATGTACCGTTCCTGCAAGTTCAATGATTTCAATCGCACTCCCAGGAGTCGGCGAATGGATCATCAAGCCGTTGCCATAATAAATTCCGACGTGATGCAGCCGGCCTTTGCCTTCTTCGTATGCGAAAAACAGCAAATCGCCGGGCTTCCAGTTTACGCGGAAGTCTCCTTCCACTTCTTCGCCTGCTAAGGCTTGATCGACTGCGTCGCGTGGAATCTGGTAACCACTGGCTTTCATCATATTGTAGCTGAATCCCGAGCAGTCAAATCCATAGCTGGACATGCCGCCCCATAAATACTGGAGCTCCAGAAATTGGGTCGCAAGATTGACGATCTCCGTCCCGCTCCGTTGCGGCATTTTGTCGAAGCCATCAGCCAGTTCCACCTGATCTTTTTTGATCAGTGCCGTTCCTTCAGGAGTTTGGACGCGAATAAATTCGCCTTCCACTTTGACCGGCAACAGGGCGTTAAAAGGGGCGACCGAAAACGGTTTGAAATCCTCCGTCCACAACTGCGCTTTGGACACTGTGACGCGGGCATAGCGGTCTTCGTCCACGGTTTCCATTTCCGTCAATTGTTCCATCGGCACCCAGCCGGGATAACCGCGCTGATCTTTTGCGGATGGCTGCCAGACAGCAATGATTCTTGCCCAGCCGTCCTTCACTTCTTCAATCACGACCGGTTCGCCATAAAGGATTTGTGTTTGAATCCGATTGCTTTTGACCAGGTCATGACTATCTTGTTCATCCATCGTTTCAAGCCACTTGTTGATGTTGGCATTCCGATCGATTCCATGCGCATCGATATCCCGCACTTTGTCTGGAGACGTCCAGACAGTTGCAACCGGAACTGCGCATACCCAACTTGTTGATGCTGTTTGCAACATCTGATCCACTCCATTCGGTTTTATTTTACGCCAGGCAAGATTGTTAAGGTTTTGGCGTCCCCGTCCAGCCGGGCTTTCGCGCCGAGAGGAACGGAAAAATTCGGTTCGCAATGGCCGATTTTAAAGCCTTTGACGACCGGTACTTGCATGTTGCCGAAATAATGATCGAGCACTTCGGCCAGCGTAAAGGACTCGTCCGCATCTGCAGGCTCCGCATCCTTAAAATCGCCGATGATGACGCCCGCGACTCCATCAAACTTGCGCGCTTGTTTTAAGTGGTTCAATTGCTCGTCCACTGCCGATGGCTCTTTGCCGATGTCTTCGATCAACAGAATTTTGCCTGTTGTCTCCAGATCGAATTTCGTGCCGATGCCGCTTCGGATCCGCGATAAATTGCCGCCGACCAGTTCGCCTTCAGCTATTCCGCCTCGAATTGTCTCCAACGGTGAAATCTCTTCTGTATAATGCAGCTCGAAAGGTGCGAACAATTGGCCGAACATCCGTGCACTGCGTTCATGAAATTCCGGTTTGCCGACATCGGACGCCAGCATAGGCCCGTGAAAGGTCACGAGATCCGAAAGTTGGCCAATGGCTGAATGTAAAAACGTGATGTCCGAGTAACCCCAAAACACTTTCGGATTTTCTTTGATCATGGCAAAATCGAGCTTTTCCGCTAAGCGCGCGGCTCCGTAGCCGCCCCCTGCGCAAATGATGCCCTTCACTTCCGGGTCTTCGAACATGGCATGAAGGTCCTCCAGCCGCTCTTCATCGGTTCCCGCCAAGTATCCTGCTGTGGATTCCACAAAACGGCCCATCTTGACTTTGAGTCCCAGCTCTTCTAAAAACGGCAGCGCCTTTCTTAAATTCTCAAGGTCTGGCGGGCTTGCAGGGGCGACGATTCCTACCGTGTCGCCTTTTTTCAGTCGATTCGGTATTGTTTTCATGCTCTCCATCTCCTCTAGTTTCTGAAATCATCCAATAAAGCATTTTACTTCATTCAGTGAAAAACAGAAAGCGCGGCGCCTGATTGCGCATTATCAGACGATTCTTTTTAATCGAAACATTTGTTAAATATACCAATATAATGGGTAAGAATCAAACGCCTTTAGCAAATTTTAGTCCAATGTATCTTCATTCGGAAATTTTAAATGTTGTTTGAATTTTTAG
Organism: Planococcus sp. (in: firmicutes); assembly: GCA_035461045.1. Lineage (GTDB taxonomy): Bacteria > Bacillota > Bacilli > Bacillales_A > Planococcaceae > Planococcus. The sequence continues at coordinate 12,195 of DATHVY010000330.1, read as the reverse complement.
TTAATATGAATCATGAAAATTCTGACTATATCTTTTACACTGTCAACAAGGAAAAATTATTAACTCATCTAAGGGGGCGCGGGAATATGAACTTCGAAAAACTTTTGACAGTCGAATGGCAAGACCTCGCATTCGGCATCGTTGGTTCGACAGCCGTCATGCTGTTCTTGAACTTTTACACACTGCTCTAACCATAATAAGCCCGATTCCGTTCACACGGAACCGGGCTTTCTTTATTTTTTCGCACATTAAAAGCGTCCATTCTCCGAGGTAAGAGGGCGGACGCTTCTATCCAATGACTGTTTTCACTTTTAAAACCTCCATTTTAGTTCTGGGTTTCGAACAAACTGTTGAACATCTCTTCATCGTGCTGAGCCAGGGCATAGTCTACCATTCTGTCAAAATTCTCTTTCTCCAGAAACTCAATCGCCTGTACCGCTTCTTCGCGTGATTGATCCTGAACATCCAGCATCTCCATTTTCTCTTCTTTCAGAATGGTCTGCAAGTGCATATGAATGTCGGACACTAGAAGCAGCTGGTAGAGCGGCAGTCGGATAAATCGGTTGCCTTTTTGGAAAACGAACACTTCAGATAGATTTTCCACTTGGAACGTATTCAGGTTGACGACGATTTCCTTGCCTTCCACTGGGATGAAATGGAAAACTTCGTCATCTTTTAGAATGGAAAAGTATTGATACGCGAATACGAACTTGATCAAGTTTCCTTCCCGTTTTGTATAAAACGGTTTCATCATTTTTACGTGCAGCATGTCACTCCCCCCTTTTTGTGTTAGAATATTCTGATTACATATATAATACCATAGTTTCATGATAACTAATATAGTTTAGAATCAAATACAAGGGCTATATTCGCTCTTTTTTTAAAAATTTATTTATTTGTCACAAATTAATCACACCTAAAGAATCACTATAAATACATAAACTATTTATCATATGATTTTTTATCATTTTTATGATAAACGGCAGGACAGGTTCATTTCATTGAAGAAATCCATCCTCAAAACCGGCTCTGTGCCTTGGATGTTTGCTTAATCGTTTACGGAAGGGCTGGCAAGAAGTATAATAGAAGGAAAGTATTTTTTTGGGGCGATGCATATGGCTACGGTTCAATCCCTGGCAAACCAGTTCGACGATACGATTCACAATTATATGGCTGCTATCGACAAATCCCTTCATCCGGCACGTGAACTGGATGAAGAAATGGTTCGAAAAGCAGTCTTTTTAGTGCGCCATGACGGCGTCCAGATTTTAAGTTTCAATGAAGAACGTTTACTGCTCGAAGCCGTTGTCAAGGATGCCTATTCGGTAAAAGTGATTTTGAATTTTGAAACCTTGAGCTCGGCGTGTGTCTGTCCGGTGGAACCCACTTGCCGACACAAATTGGCGGTTATTTTTTCGCTTTACCAGAAAATCGGTTCTTTATCTAAATGGGTGGAAGACTGGCGCTCACAACAAAAAAACCAGCTTGCTCTTCTATCGAGCAAGCGGTCTCCTGAGAATTGGACGAAAATCATCCGCAACGTATGGCGGGAACCGATTCCGGAATACACCATACGCAATTATTTTTACTTTGAACAAATGTATGAAGGCCGCTTAAAAAGCGCCTTGTCTTTTACGCCTCTTGAACGAGAATGGAAAACCCTCTACCGTGCGTATGCGCATCTGATTTCCTTATTGGAGGTATGGGATGTCTATACTGCCGGTACAAAAGAAGTTCATCATTCCTTCTTTAAAACCTGGTTTGAGGATGAATTGCATGAATTGAGGGATTTGCTGGAAGTTTTGCGCGTCCAGCACCGTACGTTTGAATCCGACAGCTTTTTCAATCATATCCAGGAACTTGTACGGGTGTTCGTCCAGATCAATGACCAATCCTTCTCTCAGCGTTTCACCGTGTACCAGCTTTTTTGGACCAGCTTGTTCACATCGAACAAAGCGCTTCGAAAAGAAGCGGATCTTTTTAACAAATCGGATGCGCGCTTGCAGGCATTCTTTGCGATCCTGCTGGACAACGAACTTTCATTGAAGAAAATTATGCCGCACGAAACGGCCGATTGGATCGAACTCGCCCTGCTGGCGGAAAGCGAAAATCGGCAGGATGCACTCACTTCGATTCTGATGGCCGTGAAACCACATGTCAGAACCTTCTTGTTTGAAGGGCTTTATACACAATACCGTCATCAGTATGTCCGGACACTCAGCCGGCTGTTCTCACTCATTCAGTTGAGCGAGGATGATTGGGAGGATCTGTTCAAGCAGTTCGGCCATTACGGACTGCCTGCCTACTCGACGTATTTGATAGAGAAAGGCCTTTACAAGCAATGGGCAGAACTTCACCATCTGCATAATTCACCTTTGTATTTCGCTGAAGAATGCGGGTTAAAGGAAATCCAGACGCTTGCGCCGGATTTTGCGCTGCCGCTTTATCACCGCTACGCAATCCAGCATCTTGCAGAGCGCAATCGGCCAGGCTATAAACAGGCGGTCCGCATCTGGAAAAAGATGAAAGCAACCTGCAAAAAGAGCGGGCAAATGGAATTCTGGAATTCCTATATGAACGAGATCCAGACTCAGAATAAACGTCTTCGCGCGCTTCAAGAAGAAATCGAGAAAGGAAATCTTGTATGAGCCAGTTTCAAATGGAAGGAAGCCAAACCTATTACTTGAAAATCAGACGCTCCGAAATGTTTCGCATACAGGCGACCAATGGAGCCGGGAACCGGATTCCTCCGGATGTCTGGAAGCCTTATTTATACTTTCTCGACAAGGAAAGTTTTTTCGGCCTTTCTGCCAAAACGGACGGTTTGGATCTTATCCTGACACCGGCCGATTTCGTCCGGCTGTTTCAGCGTGAGCCCCATCACTACGTCAGCTTCCGTGGAGTCGGCGCTGAAGATGAAGCCTGGCTGCAATTAGCCGGAAAAGTCGCTGATTCACTGAGCGATGCCGCTTTATGGGACCGCGTGAATGTGGAAGGCGACAACATCATCATCGACCCCGAATATGGCGATGCGGACATCCGCTCCTTTTTAAGTGACACCATCCGGCATCAACTGAACCAAAGAGGATTGACGGCCGCTCAGTTGCCATTCGTCCGCTTCTATGTTCAGCAGCATGGCTGGGAAAACTTCCAGCCTGCCGAAGAATATGTCATGGCAGTTCAGTTAAGCGAGCCTGATGAAGATTCGTTTTGGACGTTGAAAGTGGTTCTTCGTTCAAAGCGCGGCACGGTCTATTGGACTCCATCAAAACGCCGCGCGAAAGAGCCGTTCCCGGCAGTGCTGCCTGACAAATGGCGGGAGTTCAGCCCCAAAATCCAGGAGCAGCAATCGCTGATCTTAAGCTTATGCCCTTCCGTGGATTCCTATGAAGAGGATCAGCTTTTCTCGGTTCATTGGACAGACGCCCAAGTGCTTGATTTTTTGCGCAATGACGCTGAAATTTTGCAGGCGTTCGGGATCGAAGTCTCGATTCCTTCCTGGCTCCAGGCCGTTCAGGAATCCAAAGTGCGTGTCAAAGCCAATATCCATTCGCCTGCTAAAAAAGCCTCCGTCGTGGGGCTTGACCAAATCATCCGATTTGACTGGCAGTTCTCGCTGAATGGCCATGACTTGAGCATGCAGGATTTTCAGCAACTGGTATCCGAGAACAAGGAATTTATCCGCATCGGCAACGAATGGGTGCGCGTCGATTCCAATTTGCTGATGAAACTCCGCAAAATGATCGAGGAAGCCGACGACGCAGATTGGACCATCAAAGATATGCTGTTTCAAAATGTTCCAGAAATCATGCTTGAAGAAGCCGCTGAAGAGGAAGATCCACTCGTTGAATTCCAGCTGAACAAGTCATTAAAGACCTTGCTGGATAAACTGCTCGATAAACGGGACCTCCCGTCAACACCGATGCCTGAAGGTCTGAACACCGAACTGCGGCCTTATCAAAAAATCGGCTTCGACTATTTGGTGTTCATGCGCCAAGAAGGCTTCGGACTTTGTTTGGCTGATGATATGGGACTTGGCAAAACGGTCCAGCTGATCACCTATCTATTGCATGTGCACGGACAGGGCCAGAAGCGTCCGTCTCTGATCATTTGTCCGACTTCGGTTTTAGGAAACTGGCAAAAAGAGTTGGAACGTTTTGCGCCTGACTTGAAAGTGGCCACCCATTATGGGGTCAGCCGTTTCAAAGGCGAAAACTTCGAGGCTTACCTGGATGAGACCCAGCCGGACGTGGTCCTGTCCACTTACGGCATTGCCTCTTCAGACTCTGAAGAGATCCAGAACATCCATTGGACCAGCATCACGCTGGACGAAGCTCAAAACATCAAGAATATGTATACAAAGCAATCCCGCGTGATCCGGAAATTCAAAGGCGACCACCATATCGCTTTGACGGGTACGCCCATTGAAAACCGGCTTTCTGAATTATGGTCCATTTTTGACTTTATCAATAAAGGCTATCTTTATCGCATCAAACAATTCCAGGAAAACTTCATGATTCCGATTGAACGTGACGATTCCGAAGAACATAAGGAAAAATTGCGCCAACGGATCCAGCCCTTCCTTCTTCGCCGGACGAAAAAGGATCCTGAACTTCAGCTGAACCTGCCTGAGAAGCAGGAGCAACTGGAATACTGCCCGCTGACGCCGGAACAGGCTGCCCTCTATGAAGGGCTTGTCCAGGACACGGTGCAGAAAATGGAGACGCTCACAGGTTTTGAGAAAAAAGGGCTTGTGCTGAAGATGCTGAGTAAATTGAAGCAATTGTGCAACCACCCTGCATTGTATTTGAAAGAACCTTATTCTTCAGCCGCTGAGATTATGCCCAGATCCCAAAAACTGGAGCGCATAGTGACTCTTGCAGGGGAAATTGCAGAGCGCGGAGAACAATGTCTGATTTTTACACAATATATCGGGATGGGGCATTTGCTGCAGCAAGCGATCAACGAACTGTATGGCCATGAAGTGCCGTTCCTGACAGGCAGCATGCCGAAACAGCAGCGTGACAAGCTTGTCGCAAGTTTCCAAGCGGGGGAATTCCCGATCTTCATCCTGTCATTGAAGGCGGGCGGAACGGGGTTGAACCTGACCGCAGCCACACACGTGCTGCATGCGGACAGATGGTGGAATCCGGCTGTTGAGAACCAAGCAACGGACCGGGCTTATCGGATCGGCCAGACTCAATTTGTCCATGTCCATAAATTTGTGACGATCGGGACGATTGAAGAGAAAATCGATTCCCTTCTTTCACAGAAGCAGACCATGTCCGAACAGTTTATCCAATCCAGTCAATGGATGACGGAACTGTCGGATAACGAATTGAAGGATTTGTTCACTTATACAACATAACAATTCGGTCAGGTCCCCACCTGACCGAATTTCCCTTTTAAGCTGAAAATCGATTACCCTTTTTCTACGGAACGGAATACAGCTTTCAACTCACTTAGCTCCCGTTCCGCGTCTGTCAATCGTTTATGAAGCAGGGCGGTTAGTCTGATTAACTGCTCCATGTGCACTTCCAATTGCATTTGCGCATCTTTTGACATACTAAGTGCTCCCTCCTCCAATGTTAGACGTTTACCTGATCCGTCCCTGGCGGCTGAAAGTCGAAATCTTCTTCCGACTCCGGCTGCCTGTGGGCGGATTCTTCTTTTGCTTTCCGATTATCCAGAAAACGGATCTGGTCTCCTGCAACTTCCGTTACATATACCCTGCTGCCATCCTCTTTGTCGTAATGGCGTGATTGCAGCCTTCCTGTCACAGCGACCAAGGAGCCCTTCACACAATATTTGGAGATGTTGTGTGCCGGTCTTCCCCAGGTGGAACAAAGGACATAATCCGTTTCCGTCACTCCCTTCTGGTTTTTATAGTTTCTTGATATGGCCACGACGAAGGAAGTATGTATCCTGCCCTCGCTGACAACACGCATGACCGGGTCTTTCGTTAAGCGCCCGACGATTCCGACTTGATTCATTTATTCACCTCCTTTCGTTACCCATAGCATACTAAGTGCCATCGGAACTATGCAAAGGCGGAAAATTCAGAAATGAATAAAATAAGGCGAGTAAAAATTAAAAGTTTTCATCCACTAAATTTTTTTCGGGCGTTTTTATTGAGCTATGGCCGCATGTCTCCTCTGGATGGATGAGTTTTAAATTATGAATTTAGGATCCCCCGTATTTTTTTTTGGCGCCCTGCGCACTGTGTTATACTAAAAAAAAGAGTAGTTGGAGGGAATTCAGTGAAGACTTTTAAGTTATTGTCGCTTGGGATCGGTCTAGATGATGAGATTATCGATTACCCATTGTATGACGGCATCATCATCAACCAAGAAAACAGCCAGCGTTCCTGGGTACTGGAAATGCTGATGGACCTTTCACATAAACAGGACTTTGACAACCTGATGAATTCCGGTAAAGTCCATGATGTGAAAGTTGTCATTTCCTACCCGGAAAATGAACCGGCCACTTTTGAAGTCACCATAAAAGCCGTTAAAATCATCGGCGACCATATTTCCGTCCTGATGAAAGGGCATTTAAAGCGCGCCCGACGCAAGTACGCCGAAAGTCTGCTGTCTGAATTGCTCGAAGACGGACTTGAAGGCGATCAACTACTGGAGCGCTTCGAAAGCGACATGCGCGAACGCCCGACGTTGCGCAAAGACGAAGCAAGCAGTTAAACCCAAAAAAAGCCGACACTTTGAATTCAAAGTGTCGGCTTTTTTGTGGTTATGTATTTCAGTCTTTTTCAGGTACAGGTCCCAGAGCGAATAAGATATCGCATTCACAAGCGATCGCTCCGTCCACAGTGGCAATGGCGTGGCCTTTGCCCATTGATCCGCGCAATTTAGTCAGTTCAACTTCCAGTCTCAGCTGATCGCCCGGGACAACCTGCCGTTTAAAGCGGCAATTGTCAATTCCGGTGAAAAATGCCAAGCGCCCTTTGTTGGCATCAAGCTGAAGAACAGCTGCTGCCCCCACTTGAGCCAAAGCTTCCACGATCAACACTCCAGGCATAACCGGATAGCCAGGAAAATGTCCATTGAAAAATTCTTCGTTGGCTGAAACGTTCTTCAGCCCCACTGCTTTTTTGCCGGGTTCAATCTCCAAAATCCGATCCACCATCAGGAAAGGATAGCGGTGCGGCAGAATTGCTTGAATCTGTTCCGTCGTTAACATATCTCCATCACCTTTCCGTAAAAACCGGGATTAAGCGTCAGCGTTACGTTCTTCCGCTCATAATATCCCAAATGTGGCGCCAAGTACTCCATCTCAAAGCATCTTTCGGCTCGCCGTCGCCAATGATTCCGTATCCGACCATCACACCCAGCATAGCCGCAACAACGATTACCGCCAGCACGAGTAAGATTCGCAGCCAAATCGGGAACAAGCGAACTTGAACCCAAAGCGTTTTTTTCGGCTCTTCTTTTTTGGAGTGCTCTTTTATTTCCGCTTTGGACGGGAGGTTGGTGCTCTTTCTCTTATCAGCCATTCACTAAGTCAACCTTTCCATTGATTAAGGAGAAAGTCCGATCCACAAGATCACCTTTCCAAAAAAACTTAATCAGTACATACTATAGTTGCTATTATACTAGAAATTTGTCTAAATGGCATCTTTTCATTCGTGATGTGATTAATTGCTTTTGGCTCTTCTATCCAGCCCTTTTAACATGATGCCAGTTCCCACTGCGACACATTCCAATGGGTTTTCGGAAATGGCGACAGGCACTTTCAAGCGTTCCTCTAGTAGTTTGTCCATGCCGTGCAGCATTGCACCGCCACCGGTAACGATCACGCCTTTATCGATAATATCCGCAGACAGTTCAGGCGGAGTTTTTTCCAACACGTTTTTCGCTGCTTGAACGATCATTTCGACTGATTCCTTGAGCGCCTCTTCTATTTCTGCAGAGTGCACATTTACCACTCTCGGCAACCCCGTAGCCATATCACGACCCCTGACATCCATTTCCTCTTTCCGGAACCCCGGATAGACAGATCCGATCTCAATCTTGATTCTTTCAGCTGTCGGCTCGCCGATCAGCAATTTGTATTGGCGTTTAATGTATTGCAGGATGTCTTGGTCAAAAACATCTCCCGCTACTTTGATCGACTCGCTTGTGACAATGTCCCCCATTGACAGGACAGCCACGTCGGAAGTTCCCCCTCCGATATCAATAATCATATTGCCCTTCGGCTGAAAAATATCCATGCCTGCCCCAATGGCAGCCACTTTGGATTCTTCTTCCACATAAACCCGCTTACCCCCGGATTTTTCGGCAACTTCACGGATTGCTTTTTGTTCAACGCTCGTCACATTGGTCGGGCAGCAGATCAGTATGCGCGGCTTGGTCATAAACCCTTTTACTTTCAGTCTTTCGATGAAATACTTCAGCATTGTTTCTGTCACATCAAAGTCTGCAATGACGCCGTCTTTCAACGGCCTTACAGCCACAATATTCTCAGGTGTACGGCCAATCATCTTTCTGGCATCTTCGCCCACAGCTATTACCTGGCCCGTATTGCGGTCCATGGCAACGACTGAAGGTTCATTTAAAATAACCCCTTTGCCCTTTACGTGAATGAGGACATTCGCAGTCCCCAGGTCAATTCCTATATCTCTTGAAAAAATCATTTCGGTTCCCCTTCCAACTCTTATACAAGGTACAATTTATGGAAATAAAATACTCCCCTAACTGAATATTTTATCATATTATCCCGATTTATGCGCAGGACATTTAAGTGCTAAAAGACCTGTTTTATACTTTCGTTAAGGAATTTTTGAATATTGACCAGCTGAAATAAAAAGTTCTTTCCCGATATTCAGTAAAATCCTTATGCAATGCATTTGATAAGGATGCTTTGCATAAGGGTCGCCTGAAGTTCAAATGCTTTCACCCAAAAATCCATAAATAAAAACTCCGCAAGCGTTGGGCCTGCGGAGTGGGGATTTTCGATTAAACCAGTTGTTGTTCAACTTCAATTTCCACTTCTTCGTTTGTCACTCGTTCGATATCTGCACCAAGGGACGCCAACTTAAGATGGAAATCAACATATCCACGGTCCAGATGATAAAGATTGCCAACACGGGTAATTCCTTCAGCAGCCAATCCGGCTAGGATCAATGCCGCCGCTGCTCGCAAATCTGTAGCAGTAACTGCAGCTCCCTGTAATTCAGAAGAACCTTCCATGATTACCGAGCGGCCTTCAATTTTAACTGAAGCGTTCATGCGACGGAATTCTTCCACATGCATAAAGCGGTTTTCGAAAACTGTTTCAGTTAGAATGCCGTTGCCTTTAGCAACCAGCATCAACGACATCATTTGAGACTGCATGTCCGTCGGGAATCCAGGATGCGGCATCGTCTTGATATCAATCGAGCGCAACGGTTTAGATGCTCTGACTCGCAATCCTTCTTCAGTTTCCTGAATATCGACACCCATTTCCCCCATTTTGGAAATCAATGCGGTCATATGTTCCGGAACTGCGTTCTCAATAATGACATCTCCTTCAGTAATCGCTGCTGCGACCATGAACGTTCCAGCTTCCACCCGATCCGGAATAATATAGTGAGTAGTGCCATGCAGTTCGCTGACGCCCTCAATCTTCATCGTATCTGTTCCGGCACCAATAACTCGTCCGCCCATTTCGTTGATGAAATTCGCAAGATCCACAATTTCAGGTTCTTTCGCAACGTTTTCGATGATTGTTGTACCTTCCGCCAGTGCTGCTGCCGTCATGATATTTTCAGTCGCTCCGACGCTCGGGAAATCCAAATAGATTTTCGCTCCACGTAACCGGCCGTTTACTGATGCTTCAACAAAACCATTGCCGAAAGAAATTTGGGCTCCCATCGCTTCGAACCCTTTCAGGTGCTGATCGATCGGACGTGACCCGATGGCACAGCCGCCGGGTAGAGACACTCGGGCAAAACCATTACGTGCAAGAAGCGGTCCCATCACCAAGATCGAAGCTCTCATTTTACTCACATATTCAAATTGCGCTTCGCTGGAAAGTTGGGAAGAAGCGTCGATAATCATTTCGTTATACTCAGGTGTATATTCGATTGAAGCGTTTAAGCTTTTCAGCACTTCCTGAATCGTCGATACATCTGCCAAGTTTGGCACTTCTTTAATGATGTTTTTTCCTTTAGATGCCAGTAACGAACCAGCCAGAATCGGCAGGACTGCGTTTTTCGCTCCCTCAACCCTTACTTTGCCTTTTAGTTTTTGACCGCCTTTTACAATAATTTGCTCCACTAGAATGCCCTCCATATATTAAGTATTTATCTATTTGTACGATATGTACATTACAAGTCCAATGTCATAATTTAGAAACAAAACCTTTTTAATATTAACCGTTTTTTGCTTTTTTAACAAGTATCAAGCAGACTATTTTCGTATTTTTTTAACGGTCAGTATATTATTCGATGCAATGTTTCTTTTTCTGTCGGTGGAAAGAAATAAATTATTACAAATAGATTACAATAATTGGTTTCCCTTCTATCACCGTTATAAACATAGAATTTGGAATTTATTGCCCGGGAAATACTTCGTTCTGCCTTCTTGCCACGGCTACAAACCTTGCAAACATGGCAAGAAAGCAGACCTTAAAATAAGTAAGGCAGCTGTCTTGACCATGAGGAAATATTTAAAAAGAATGTGGAAACCATAGTTCCAATGGCAATACTGAGGAAAATATACAAAATTTGTGCCTGGAGCACATGATGTTTCCGGATCCAATTTTCAAACATCACCGCCCGCATTGCGTAAAAAGCAACACCGGTAAAAAAGATGTGACTGAATATCGAAATTAGCGCCTGCTGGCCGATATATATTTCCATGGGAATTCCTCCATAAATCGAATATGATGAATTTCACTTCTTTGAAAATAAAAGAGCAGACAAAAGAGAAGCTCCCTTTTGTCTGCTCGAGTTGAAATAACTGTCCAAAAGCTGGACAGGTGCTGTCGCTTTTCTTTATGTCTAGACTCCAGCGACCCAGCTCTTCGGGTCATAAGTCAACCCAGCTGCGTGGCAAAGAACGCCACTTCGCTGGTTCGCCTTATGCCTTTCAGAGCTATACGGGCGCTTCCGCTTTTCTTAGTTAGTCGCGCCAATTTGACGGGCGTTTAACACTTCTTGCAGGGCCTGTGTTTCGTCTTCATTCAATGGAATCATTGGCAGTCGGACACCACCGACTTTGACGCCGGACATGTTCAATGCTGATTTGACCGGTGAAGGGTTGGGAGCGGCAAATACAGCTTTCATCGTCGGCAGGAGTTTGCGGTGAAGGGCTGCCGCTTCCTGGTAATTCCCTTTTTTAAATCGGTTGATCATTTCCTGCATCTCATTGCCAATGATATGGCCGGCTACTGAAACCACTCCGGTTCCACCAATGGACAGCATCGGCAGGGTCAGGCTGTCGTCACCGCTATAGACAGAGAAGCCGGGTCCCGTTTTTTCGATGATTTCAGCTGCTGCGTCCAAGTCTCCGCTCGCTTCTTTCACGGAAACGATGTTGCTGATCTCCGACAGGCGAATGATCGTTTCAGGCGTCATGTTGACGACGCTGCGCCCAGGAATGTTGTATAGCATGACCGGAAGCGTAGTGGCAGCTGCAATGGCCTGGAAATGCTGGAACATGCCTTCTTGGGAAGGTTTGTTGTAATAAGGTGTTACAAGCATCACACCGTCAACTCCCGCTTCTTCAGCGAGTGCTGTCAGCGCTACGGAAGCACGGGTATTGTTCGATCCTGTTCCTGCGATGACCGAAATGCGGCCAGCCGCGACTTCCACTGTAAATTTGAACAACTCCGCTTTTTCCTCAGTTGAAAGTGTCGGTGATTCGCCAGTGGTGCCGGCCACAACTACACCGTCAGATCCGTTCTCTATCAAATGCTCAATCAGTCCTCTTGTTGCTTCAAAATCAATTTCGCCGTTTAGGTCAAATGGAGTTACCATTGCTGTTACTACTTGGCCAAAATTCATAAGCTCACATCCTATTCTAATTTTTGTTGAAAACTTAGAGGCGATGGGGCTGTCAGGAGTAAACAAAAAAAGCAGCAGCGAAGGCTTCGCTGCTGCAGTAGAAACAATGTTTAACATACTGTTCCTGTACTTCAGATAGCCCTCCATATAGTTGCCTATATGACAGTCCTGCATCTGTTCGAATGCAGGCC
>DATHVY010000329.1:0-2644 GCA_035461045.1 Planococcus sp. (in: firmicutes) | reverse complement strand
TAAGGCGGCTGATGTCATCATGGTGCTGGTGCCGGATGAGAAACAGACGCAAATCTACAATGAGCATATCAAGCCTTTTCTAACTGCTGGTAAATCACTTGTTTTTGCACATGGATTCAACGTTCACTTCAATCAGATCGTCGCTCCGGAAGACGTAGACGTGTTTCTTGTAGCTCCAAAAGGACCTGGACATCTAGTTCGCCGCACATACGAAGCAGGAGCGGGTGTTCCAGCGCTGATCGCGGTTCATCAGGACGTTTCAGGCCAGGCGAAGGAAGTTGCGCTTGCCTACGCAAAAGGGGTCGGTGCTGCCAGAGCGGGTGTTCTTGAAACGACGTTTAAAGAAGAAACGGAAACGGATCTTTTCGGAGAACAAGCCGTTCTATGCGGTGGTGTAACTTCACTCGTAAAAGCTGGTTTTGAAACGTTGGTAGAAGCCGGTTATCAGCCGGAATTAGCGTATTTCGAATGTATGCACGAATTAAAACTGATTGTCGACTTGATGTATGAAGGTGGATTATCGGGAATGCGTTACTCGATTTCAGATACAGCCCAGTGGGGAGATTTTGTTTCAGGTCCGCGCATTGTGGATGCAGATACAAAAGCCCGCATGAAAGATGTGCTGACAGATATTCAAACAGGAAAATTCGCCAAAGGCTGGTTGCTTGAAAATCAGTTAAACCGCCCGGAATTTACTGCCATCGAAAAAGCGGAAGAATCGCATCAAATCGAACAAGTCGGACGCAAGCTTCGTGAGATGATGCCATTTGTAAATGAAGGCAAGAAGACAAAAGAAAAAGAGGTGGTTGCCAATGTCCCAAATTGATATTTTCGATACGACCCTAAGAGACGGCGAGCAGTCAGCGGGCATCAACTTGAATACAGCTGAGAAAATTGAAATTGCCCGCCAGCTGGAGCGGTTGGGCGTAACGATTATTGAATCAGGATTTCCAGCTTCTTCACCGGGTGACTTTGAAGCCGTTCAGCGCATTGCGGGAACAGTGAAAAACTCCATCGTGACCGGTCTTGCTCGTTCGATTCAAAGTGACATCGACCGGACATGGGACGCGTTAAAGGGAGCGGAGCAGCCGCATATTCATATTTTCCTGGCGACGTCACCGATTCACATGGAACACAAATTATTGAAAACACCAGAACAGGTAGTTGAAATTGCCGTGGAATCGGTGAAATATGCGAAGAAGTTCTTCCCGTTGGTGCAGTGGTCAGCGGAAGATGCTTCCCGCTCGGATCCTGAATTTCTGGCTCATATCATCCGCAAAGTCATTGAAGCGGGAGCGACGACAATCAACCTTCCGGACACAGTGGGTTACGCGACCCCGGCAGAATATGGCGCCATGTTCAAATACATGAAAGAAAATGTGGCGGGCATCGACAAAGTGAAACTGTCGGCTCATTGCCATAACGACCTGGGAATGGCGACAGCCAATACATTGGCCGCCATTGAAAACGGGGCTACTCAAATAGAAGGCACCATTAATGGGATCGGGGAACGTGCAGGGAACGTGGCTTTGGAGGAAATTGCAGTCGCTTTGCATATCCGTAAGCAAGTATACGATATTCAAACCGGCATCAATCTCCATGAAATCAAGCGCACAAGCCAGATGGTCAGCCAGTTGACAGGCAGCTTGATCCAACCAAACAAAGCGGTAGTTGGCAAAAATGCTTTTGCCCATGAATCGGGCATTCACCAGGACGGTATGCTGAAAAATCCATTAACCTATGAAATCATCACACCGGAATTGATCGGTGACGCGAAGACGGAACTGGTTCTTGGCAAACATTCCGGACGTCACGCATTCAAAGACCGCGCCATTAAAATGGGCTTTGAATTAGAGGATGAAAAACTGAACAAAGCGTTTGTTGAATTTAAAAAGCTTGCAGATAGTAAAAAAGAGATTACCGAAGATGACCTATTCGTTCTGCTGACGGATCAGCAGGTCAACGATAAAAATACACCGATCTATAAATTGGATAGTGTGCAAGTTCAGTATGGCACGGAGAACATCCCGACAGCTACCGTATCTGCCTACAACCCGGACGGCGAATTGATTCGTGAAGCGGCTACTGGCGCGGGATCGGTTGAAGCAATTTTCAATACTCTTGAACGCATCGTCGATGGCAAGGTTCACATCCTGGATTACCGGGTAACTTCCATCGGCAAAGGGCGTGATGCCCTCGGTGAAGCGGTGATTAACCTGAGCTATAACGGTGAAACGATTACCGGGCGGGACGCCGCACAGGATGTCTTGGAAGCCTCGGCAAAAGCGTATCTGAATGCAGTGAATCGGCAAATTGTGAATAAGGACCAAAAAATGCACGTCGCAGCGGGGTAACCTATAAGCGGATCAAACAAGGAGGAATTACAATGAAAAAAACAATAGCGGTATTGCCAGGAGACGGAATCGGACCAGAAGTAACAGCGGCAGCAGTCAAGGTGTTGCAATCCATCGCAATGCGTTATGGGCACACTTTTCATTTAAATCACGCAGCAATCGGCGGCGCAGCAGTGGACCAGTTCAATAATCCACTTCCTCAGGAAACCATTGAGGTATGTGAAGCGAGCGATGCAATTCTCCTTGGAGCGGTCGGCGGCGTGAAATGGGACAGCCAGCCATCCCATATG
>DATHVY010000328.1:0-8668 GCA_035461045.1 Planococcus sp. (in: firmicutes) | reverse complement strand
ATCAGGCTGCGTGTGATGCCTTCAAAATCGTCATCGAAATCATAAGTAAACTGTTCGGTCACATCTGCCGTGCCGTCTTCGTTCAACTGCGCATCAATCCGGACTTCCGTAATTTCAAAGTCGACAGCAAAAGCCTGCGTCGGAACCAGCAGCACCAATACGAACGCCAATAAATAAGGAAGAAACTTTTTGCCTCCCATGGTCCATCACCTCTTGTATAGTAGTACGGGTGACGGGGGAGAAAGTTTCGCAGTATATTGTGCGGGTGCAATCATCCACACAATTAAATAAAAATTTTTCAAAAATATGGATAATCGGATTCGTCTCCGATATACTTCAGTTATACTTATCCAAAAAGGCCCGAAAAGAGGAGTTAACAATCATGAAAAAACAGAGCATCTTTAAAAAAATTGCTTTATCCATTGTCGCAGCATCCTTGCTAATGCCATTAATGCCAAACTTGGACACTACAGGCATCTCTTCCCCTAAGGCCGTTGCAGCAACGACATTCCCGGATGTGACAGATTTCAAAGGGGAGATTGATTATCTGACGAACCTGGAAATTATCCGGGGTTACCCGGATGGCAAGTTCCGTCCTAAAGCCAACATCACCCGCCTGGACGCGGTCCGGATGATTTTGCGGGAGATGAAAATTGAGAACCCGGCATCCGCGGATCCCGGTTTTTGGGATATGAATTCAAAAACTGAAGGATATGCTGAAGTCGCAAAAGCTGTCGAAATCGGTTTTATTAACGGGAAAACCACGACAGACGGCAAGAAGATTTTCGATCCGAAGGGCCAGTTGACGCGTGCCGAGATGGCGAAAATTCTCGCACAGGCCTATTCGCTTAATGCGAACAACAAAGTTAAGTTCGTCGATGTAAGCTCTGGACACTGGGCGAATGCTTATATCAGCCGATTGGCGACAGCCAAAGTGACCGACGGTTTCCCGGGCGGCTATTTTAAACCGGAAAGCAGCCTCGAGCGCCAGCATTTTGCAGTGTTTATGGCGCGACTATTGAATCCGGCAAAGTTTCAGGCGGGCCCGGTGGTAATTCCAGCACCACCAGCACCAGCACCAGCACCAGCACCAAAACCACCGGCACCAGCACCACCTAAATACCCTGCGCCTTCTACGAATACACCGGGCAAATACGTCAATGGCATTCTGGTCGTCAATAAAGTCTATGCACTGCCGTCGACTTATAATCCCGGCATCAACTCGCTGGCGCAAAAAGGGGTCAATGCGATGGTTGCAGCGGCAAAATCAGAAGGTGTGTATTTGAGTGTCATCAGTTCGTACCGTTCTTATTCATACCAGGCGACTTTATACAATAATTATGTGAAACGTGACGGGCAGGCCGCCGCAGACCGTTACAGCGCAAGACCGGGCCACAGTGAACACCAGACAGGCCTAGCGTTCGACTTTGGCGGGACGAACCAGGCGTATTGGCTGAAATCTTCTTTTGAAGATACGAAAGAAGGCAAATGGCTGGCAGTGAATGCCCATAAATTCGGCTTCATCCTGCGCTATCCGAAAGGCAAAGAAAGCATCACCGGCTATATGTTCGAGCCGTGGCATTTCCGTTATGTAGGATCCGGTGAATCTTCAAAGATCAAAGCAAGCGGCAAAACACTGGAGGAGTATCTCGGTGTCAGAGGGAAATAATAGTGACGACTGACAACTGGCAAGGGTGGCAGTCATCCCTTAGTTTATACAATCGCACAAAACGGCATTCACCAACCAGGTGGATGCCGTTTTGAATTGCGCGAGAATTACAAATGTGTTTGCGCCGCCAATCTATTTCTATGATATAATAATTGGAAAACATTTCGTTTGTTGATACATATATGGCATTTGAAACGAAGAAAAGAGTGTGGATTTATCATGAAAATACCTAAACTTAACAAACTGGCCACAAGAATAGTAACTATACTATTTATGGTCGCTTTACCAGTTTTGACGCTCATCGCAGCGGAACTTATCGTGCGCCAAGTGCTGACGCTGCAAATCTTGCAATGGTTCAGAGAGTTTGACAGGCACGTGCTTGTTAACGTATTCCTCGTGCTTGCGCTTTTTAATCTATTTTATATTCTGCCACGCAGGTGGTTTATGCTGTCGGGTATCTTACTCAGCATTTTACTGATTGTCTTCGCTTTTGCTAATAAAATCAAAATGGAGCTTCGCAGTTCGCCGATTGCGCTGGGAGACTTTTATCTGCTGGAAGAGCTCGGCGGCTTCGAACTTCCGGTGAATTTCAATATTCCCTTATTGATGTTGGCGGGAATAGCAGCGCTTGTCATTGTTGCTGCCATTATTCTGGCAGTCCCAAGAGTAAAGGAAAACTGGTTGCTGAAGGGCGGCGTTTTCTTATTGTCCATCTTTTTCTTATTCGCCTTATGGACAGACAAACCTTTTTCACCAATGAAACAGGCCAATTTCCAGCAGACCTGGTGGAAGCTTGAAATTGCAGTTATGCAAAATGGCGTTTTGGGGAATTTCATCATGCTCGCGAAAGAAGCGGATGTTGAGCCGCCGGAAGGTTACTCGCTTGATAAGCTTGAAGAAATCGCAGCTGAATATGAGGCTGCTCCGGGCAATGAGAGCGAAAAGCCGAATGTCATTTTCCTCATGAGCGAATCGTTCATCGATCCGTATTTCTTTGGGGAGCAGCATTTTAAACAGGATCCGATTCCGAATTTCCGGAAGTATTCGGAACAATCCTTGCACGGTTCCGTGTATACGCCGGAATTCGGGGGCGGCACAGCGAACGTGGAGTTCGAGGCTTTGACCGGTTTCAGTATGCAGTTCATGCGCGCCGATTTTGTGCCGTATCAATTATTCGTCAAGAAGCCACTGCCATCCGCAGCTTATACGTTCCGCGATGCAGGTTACAATACAACAGCCATTCATTCGTATTACGGCTGGTTTTATCAGCGTGAAACGGTTTATAAACAACTCGGGTTCGATCAATTCATTTCCGGTGATTTTATGGATCTGGACCGCCCGAATGATCCGACGCAATCATTCCCTGAAGACAAACATATCACCGATGCAACGCTCGCCACGCTGGATTACACAGACGGGCCAGACTTTATCCATGCGGTCGCTGCCGAGGGGCATGTGCCATATTGGCAAAAAGAAGATTCTGACTTTCTGAAGGAAAACACCCTGTCGGCTGAAACCCAGCCATATCTGAATTACTATACAGCGGTAATGAATAATATCGACAAAGAAATTGGCCGTCTCATTGAAAATCTTGAGCAGCGGGATGAACCTTCAATCGTGGTATTCTTCGGCGATCATTTCCCTGCTTTCCCGAATGGCAACGAAATTTACGGTGAAAATGGTGCCGATGTTGTCGATGATATGCTGAATGATTACGACGATTATGTAGCTACACATAAAGCTCCTTATTTCATCTGGCGCTCGGAGGGCAATGAATCACGCGAACTCGATTTGTCACCAAATCAATTTGGCCCGATCACCATGGAAATGGCCGGTGTTGAAGGGAATGTGGTCACTGCAATTCTTGATCGTATGCGTGAAAAAGATAATGCTGTCATTCCTTACGCACAGTGGCAATCGCAGATGGGCGGCAATTCAGAAGAAATGGAAGACCTGTCAATCTTGCAATACGACTGGCTCCACGGCGATCGCCACACGGCAGCCATACTGCCGAATATGGAATTTTTACCGGCTCCCGATTACCATCTCGGTCTTTATCCTGATATGACCGTCCAAAATGTGGAGGAACAAGGCAATTTGTACGAAATTATCGTTGAAGGTGCTCCGAAATATGCAAAAATGCTTGTTGACGGTGAAGAAATCGAAGAAATTGCCTGGCGCAAAGTGAAAGAAGGTGTAGCCGCTTTCTCAGTCAGCCAGGATCTGATCAGCTCCGGAGCTGATGTTCAGCTCGTTGTATTTAATTCCCAGGGCGCTGTCCTGCGTGAAACAGAATTATTCACAGTTGAAACTGCGTTGCTGGATTAATAGGGTGACCGTCACCCACACAATCATACAATGCAAAACCCCCGATATCTTGAAAGATATCGGGGGTTTTCTATCGTTATATAATCAGCAACTGGCATCAGGCGCGCCAGCTTTCTAATGTGCCGATTCAATCGCAGCCAACAGCTGCTCACCGGAAAAAGCGCCGTTTGCGGTAATCCTGTTCAGTTCAAATTTTTTGGAGGTTGCACTGTTAACCAAACCGGATTTGACGGTGAAGGCCATTTTAAAGCCGGCCTGCTGTGCCAAACGGATCGTGTCGGCAGAGTACTCCCCGTAGGGATAAGCCAGCGAGACGGCTTCGTATCCCATTTTTTCCTCAATGGTCTCCTTGCAAAGCAGAAAATCCTCCAACACTCTCGTTTCAAAATCCGCTTGCGATTCCGTTTCCAGCCCGTACGCGGACCGGCCGGTGATTACACCTTTGTATTCATTGTGATGATCCATTTTTTTATGGTGCGAGTCCCATGTATGTCCCTGGATCGTCACCGTTCCTTTCATCAAGCGGGCTTCCGGCCAGGTGATTTTCTCGTATTCTTCCGGATGCAGCGTATTCGGTGATTCAAAAATTCGGCTGGCAATGACATTGACTGTGGCTTTCATGCCCAAATCTTTCAGCACAGGAAAGGCTTCGGTATAGGTACTTTTATAGCCGTCGTCAAACGTGATAAGAATGGGCTTATCCGGCAGAGGCTGATCGTTCTCCAGATGATCCGCCAATTCGTAATCCGTGATCGTGGTATAGCCGGCCGCACGGATGGCCGCCATATGCTCACGGAACCGCTCCGGGTCGACGCTGATGCTGTCATTCCGCCCTTCCAGCAAAATGTGATACATCAGCACAGGAATACCCGGCGCATTTGCGGATGTCTTCAAATCAGCAGCAGCAATTGCTGGCGCAACCGAAATCCCGGCAGTTATTTTCTGAGTTGAATCGGGGTATGTTGTGTTGAAAAATAAATCAGTATGTATATGTAAGAATGAGGAAATCAGTAATGCAGTGAATAAACAGCCGAAAACATAAATTTTTCTCAAAATAATTCCCCCTAAAGCGGAAAGTTACGAGTTTCTTAGGAGGATTATATCTTTAGGCGTGGGTAAAAGTAAATACAATAATCCATATTAATGTAAAAAATACGTGCTTTTAAGGTGGGATAACAGTTTCCACACATTTTCCCCATGTCATAAGACACAAAAAAGCCGGCCGGACAACAATGCCCGGTCGGCTAAATTCTATATTATAAGTCTTGCGGATCATAGATTGCGGTAATCAGCTGTTTTGATGAACGCCCGTTGGAATAAGTGTTCCAATGGCCGCTGAATTGCTCGATTTTCGCCTGGTCAATCGAAGGATCAACAATGTGTTCAATCGCTTCCGCCGTAGTGGTGACCATTGGACCGGGGAAGAACAGCTCATTGATGTGCCAGATGCCTTGCGTCCGGTTGTATTCTTCAATATCGTACGTGAAGAAAATCATCTTTTTGCCGAGCATCGAATATTCGACAGGAATCGAAGAATAATCGGAAACGAGAATATCACTCGCCAGCAATAGTTCGTTGATATGCGGATAATCACTGGCCAGGATAATGCGCGGATGATCCGGAACCTTCGCTTCGGCATGTACGGAAGGGTGCAACCGCACCAATAGCACATAATCGTCGTTCAACGATTCAAGAAAGAGTTGGATATCGAATTCCACGGCCATCCTTTGCAGTTCATCTTTCCGGTAAGTCGGGGCATACAGCACGACCTTCTTGCCTTTAATCGAGGGATAATTCGCCAGCACATTTTTCAGGCCGGCAGCTTTCAAGCCTTCGTCAAAATAGAAATCGGTCTGAGGGACGCCTGTATACAAAAAATGGCTCATGCCGACCTGGAACGCTTCGGAAAAAATTTCCGCCATTTGGCGTGAGCCGACGGGTATGTATTGGAAACGGTCGTAAACTTGCTGGAAGCGCACCTTCGCGCGCGTGCTTCTGCCATCCGTTTCCGGATCGCTCCAGCCGAATTGTTTAATGGCGCCGGCCGCATGCCATAATTGGATGCATTTGACCTCTTTGCGGAACTGAATGACGGACAGCACGCCCGCATAATTATCGACAAACACGTATTTCGCTGTCGCCAGATGGTAGATTGAAAAAAGGGTATCCACTATATTAAGTGATTCGAATGTATAGATTTTTTTATTGTCCGTTGGAATCGTGGAAAAGTCCATCTTGCACCGGGTCTGATTTATGAAAACCAGACGGTGCTTGCCGGATGATGCCAATTCGTTGGCGATGAAAAAAGCATTGTCTCCGAAAGATGACAGGAACACCGTCTTGTTTTTTAAGGGCAGCAGATTGAAAAGGGAAAAAACGATTTTGAAGAGGAACAGGTATATGGAAATGATGATCTCGCTTTTCATTGTTTGTTCAGAAGATCTGTCTTGATTTTGGTAGTCGATATGCCCTCGGTTCTTGGCAGGTAAATGACCTCGCAATGTTCTTTCAGTTCATCGAATTTGCCTTCCCAATCAGAGCCCATTATAAATACCTGTACATTGTTATTCCGGATATCATCGGCTTTCTGGCCCCAATTTGTTTCAGGTATCACTTCATCTACATACTTTATGGATTCGAGGATCAATTTCCTTTCTTCATAGGAGTGGTATGCGGCTTTGCCTTTAATATCATTGAATTCGTCAGAAGATAAGCCGACGATCAAATAGTCGCCGAACTCTTTTGCCCGTTTCAGGATATTAATATGCCCGTGATGAATCAAATCAAATGTACCGTATGTTATGACTTTTTTCATATTTTCTACACTCCGCATCTCGTATATGTTTTGCCGCTTAAGGTATAGTATCATCAATTGACTGCAAAGAAAATATGCCAGCGGGAAATACAGTCTTTCACTTTTTCTTGAAGGCGTCGTCTGCCGTCGTCCGTTCACAAATGCTGCTTACAATTTCAGTCTATTCGCTATTGTATCATATAGCTTGAAATATGAGATATATTTAGAAGTTTTTTGCTTGATGCCGGCAGTTTTTTGATTTCAGAAAGCTTTCTGACCAGCAGGTGCATAAAAATTCGCAAAAATTATATAAATTTGATTTTGTTCCTTTATCTAACGGAAAATGATAAGATATTTTATTGTTAGTAAATTTTTATAATTCGCAACGAAATATATAGTAAAGAGGGAAAAGGCTTGAAAATATACAATAAAAACGTGCAACTTTTAGAAAAATCAGGGGGCAGCATCGATTTCCTGCTGATGGACAGCGAAGAGCTTTACCATGTGAAATTCAGTGACCTGAAAATCAAACAGCCGATACTGCTTGGTACATACCCATTGCCGGACCAGGTCCTTCTTACAAGAGAGACTTTCGAGTCCACGGTCATCATCTATATTGCGGATGGAGAAATCTGGGCGTCAGCTACAGCTGCTCCGGGTGCCGGCCAGAAGGCATACAAACCGCATCATTTCCATTTTGAATTTGACTACTATACTGATTTAGTTTCCTATAAACAGACAGCTGAAACCTCATTTACCGTGTTTGGCCAAAATGGCAGCAGTTTGTTCACGATTCATGATCTTGTTACGGCTCAATCAGAAACCCATGTTTACCCTATCGATCTCGGTCTGACGACAATCGATTACCGGTTTTTGACTCTTGGCAAGGCGCAACATGGCCAGTACCATATGTTCATCGTTTACGATCTCTTCCGCAAGGAATTGACGGTGAATAAAGTCGTGCTTTCCTTCCTTTCCGATGAAACGGATTTTGAATTTGAATTGACGGACCTTTCCACTTTGGAAATTACATATAAAGACGAAACGTCTCTCATCAATCTCAAAAAGATCAATACAAAAGGCAAGAAGCTGTTTAAACCAAGTGAATTGCAGGAATACCGGAATAAGCATGTTTTGACTGTTTTCAAAGTGAATGGCGCGAAATATTATATTCACAATAAAACCGCAGGTGTCTACCTGACGCGAACGAAACCGACTAAAATCTCCGGCTTCCGCTCGGATATGCTCAGCCGATTTGTCGGAAAAAACCTTTATATCGCAGGCCGCAATACGCATTATGCCTATAAAGCCAACGGTGTCTACGACAATCTTTACATCGGCGAGCACAAGGAGTCGATTGCGAAATTTGTGCGTCCATTAAATATCAGGTTCTTTAGACGATACGGATACTTTAAAGTTCCAGTGGACAAGCTGCATGTCAATAACCGCATCCATACAAATCTCTATTTGGGCGATGACAAGGAAATTCTCCATAACCTGAAGCTCAAAACCTTCCCGAAAAAAGGAAAGACACTGGACTTTACCGTCAATGGCGACCAGGTGAATGTCATCCGCACCAATCTTCGCGGAGACATCACTTCAACGATCATCAACTTTTCACCGGAATATTCTTTTATCAATCGCAATAAAATCTTTGTGGCATCGGTAATTTCGAAGTTCCTCAATAATAAGAAGGCGAAAATCAATCTCTATTTTGAGAAGAAAAGCATGAAGGCGGACGAATCGAGCATCCGCGTTTTTGAAAACGTGATGCAGGACAGCGAGCTGCGGTCTAAAAACTATTTCATCCTGAGCGATGAAGCGACCAATTACCAGGAATTGAAAGAAAAGTATAAAGGGGCGATTGTCAAAAAGCA
>DATHVY010000327.1:0-7271 GCA_035461045.1 Planococcus sp. (in: firmicutes) | reverse complement strand
CGCCAGTATCACCCCGCCGACGAGCATGATCGGGGCACTGATGACCATCCGCAACAGCATGATGACCACTTGCTGCACTTGCGTGATGTCGTTCGTCGTGCGCGTAATGAGTGACGCCGTCCCCACTTCATCGAATTCCTGAAGCGAAAACTCTCCGACGTGTTTGAAGACCTTTTGACGCAAATCGCGTCCCATACCCATTGCGGCTTTCGCCGAATAATAACTGGCAAACACAGCGGCCATGGCACCGATTGCCGACACCAGCAGCATCCAGCCCCCAACTTCCCAGATGTAGGGGATATTTCCTTCGACCACCCCGTTATCGATGATGTCTGCCATCAAAGTCGGCAAAAACAGCTCCGCGATCGATTGCCCAAACACCAAGGCCACGACTCCGAGAACAATCCATTTATAGGGACTGAGGTTTTTAAGAATCTTGATCATGTTGCTGCCCCCTCTTACATTGATGATTCTTTCCTAACGAATCCATCTATTTTAATGACTTTAACCTACTCCGATTGGTGCAGTCCGTCAACTTTGAAGCATGGATTTCAGCCTATAAAATTGCCTAATGACATCCGATCGATCAGGCTATCCTCTTTGGACAGTCGATTATTCCCAGGTCATTTGCAAGACTTTTTACTTATCAGTTTTTTAAAAAGATTTATTCTGAATAATAAATAAATTATTCATTTAGTAAAATTAAATGCACTCATCTCCCTAAAAAGCTTTTAATACTATATAAATTAAAAATTAAAAGAAAAAATAATTTTTTCAAAATATTATATTTATTTAAACTGAATAATGTTATCCTGTGTATATCTTAAAACACCTACAGCAGGAGGAACTTACATATGATTACATTTTTCGTTGCAATTGCATTATTGATTTTGGGTTACGTCTTTTATTCGAAGTTTATTGAAAAGATATTTGGCGTCGACGACCAAACACTCACTCCTGCTTATGCCCAACAAGATGGCATCGATTATGTGCCGATGAGCTGGTGGAAAGGAAATTTGATTCAACTCTTGAACATTGCGGGACTCGGCCCGATATATGGAGCCGTGGCAGGCGCCTTGTATGGTCCCGTGGCATTTATCTGGATTGTCGTTGGCTGTATTTTTGCGGGAGCGGTTCACGATTACTTTGCCGGTATGATGTCGATGCGGCATGGAGGAGCTCAATTCCCAACACTCGTTGGCCGTTATTTAGGGAAAAACGCCAAAGTCTTTATTAACGGATTATCGTTGGTACTGATGCTGTTGGTGGCTGCTGCTTTTACGGCAGGACCGGCTCAGTTGATTTCTCAAATTACGCCCATTAGCTTTATCGTGGCATTAGCTCTTATATTTGGTTATTTTATTGTGGCAACCATTTTGCCGATCAACCGGATTATCGGCCGCATTTATCCGGTGTTAGGCGGCATTTTGTTGTTTATGGCCATTGCTGTGGCCGTCGCGTTGGTGTTCTCAGGTAAACCGATGCCGAATTTAACTTTCAGCAATTTACATCCGGGGGAACTGCCGATTTGGCCGCTCTTGATGGTCACTATTTCATGCGGAGCGATTTCCGGTTTCCATTGTACGCAAAGTCCGATTATTGCCCGCACCATGAAAAAAGAAACGGATGGCCGCAAAATTTTCTATGGTGCGATGGTCATTGAAGGAATTATTGCGCTTGTGTGGGCTGCGGCTGGTATGACGTTCTTTAATGGAACTGACGGCCTTGGGGCAGCACTCGCGGCTGGAGGCCCTTCAGGCGTGGTCAATGAAATTTCAATTTCCTTGCTTGGCACATTGGGCGGAATCCTGGCGATTTTCGGAGTGATTATCCTGCCGATTACTACGGGGGACACAGCGCTTCGCTCATCGCGAATGATTCTAACAGACCTTTTGTCGAAGTTTTACAAGACAGATGGAAAAGTAAGAATGTTATTGATCACGATTCCGTTGGCGATCCCGACATTTTATATGGCCACCATTGATTATACGTTCTTATGGAGATATGTCGGATGGACCAACCAAGTGGTCGCCACATTTATGCTTTGGACGGCGACGATGTATTTGCTGAAAAATTTCAAATTGCATTGGATTACAGGTGTACCTGCCATCTTTATGACAGGTGTCGTATCCATGTATATCTTCTACGCACCCGAAGGCTTGAATATGGATTACTACATCTCCGCCATCATCGGCTCAATCATCACGTTGGTTGTTGTGTTGTGGTATGCTGCACAAATCATCCGACATCGATCTGCTAAGGAAGTGGATACCGAATACGAAGCAACATAAAGCGATAAAAAGAAGACTCCGGCACTGTGTGTGCCGGAGTCTTCTTATTTTTATTTCGTGGCAGTATTTGGTGGGCACTGTTAATTCCCATGCCTTGGAAAAAGAGACTTCCCATTTTTCATAAATGTCCATACAACCGCAATCAGGAAGATCACGATGCCTGCCACCAGAATGCCTTGAATCACCGTTGACATCGCCGGATCAAGCCTTCCGTTCGCATACGCACTATAGATCCCGAAGAAAGCCCAGGCGATTGGAATCGGAAAAGCCGCGTTTTTGTAAAGCGATAGGTAAAAGAGGACAAATGCGATGGCAATCCCCAAGATGATCATGGTCCAGATGGAATCGGAAATTCCGAATCCATTCCATTCCAGTTGCACTAAAAACACAGAGATATTGACGATTGTCGCAATGAAAACCCATGAAGCATAGAAGGTAAAACTGAGGCCTGCAAGCGCCGAAGGAAAGTCAAAGCGGTTTTTATAGATTCGTTCCACGATGATGAGCAAGGAGAACAGCATGCCCAAAATCAGCAGGGATGATACACCCAACCATTCATACGAAAAAGCGATCATCCACCCCATATTGAACAGAGAACTCGCGATAAACAAAGGCGAGATCAGGAGCACGAGTTTGCTAAGTCCCTTATCTTTCCGTTTGACAAATAAATAGATCAACGTAATCAGCAGCAGCGTATAAATGACGCCCCAAATCGAAAACGTAAAAGGTGCCGGTGAGATGAGTGTCATGTATTGGTTCGATACATCTTCTTGCGTATTATTATTAAAAAAACCTGAAGATCCGAGGTAATTGACGCCGAGTGTCAGAAAATAGAAAACCAGATTTAATATCGTGAAGATTTTTGCTTTTTTCAACGTATTTTCATTCATGGTGAACTCATCCTCTCGATTGCTATATCTCTCCTATGTTATCTATTCCCGATTTGGCTTCGCGACAAAACTGTATAATTGTAAATTATTTTCAAATTAAAAAACAGGCCGCCGTGACTTTCCCGGCGGCCTGTTTTTTACTCGTTCATTTATTCTGCTTCCAAATCGAGGCGCTTAAGCCCATGGCGAACATTACCCACGCGATGTATGGGACCATGAGATTTCCGGCTGTTTGATCGTATTGGTAAAATTCATACGTCGTCCAGGTGATCGCTCCAAGCAACAAAACCATTTCCACTAGCGCGGCGCCACGCAGACCCCACTTGAAGAAAAGAAATGACCACAGGAAGTTCAGTCCCAATTGCAGATTGTACGGAATCAGCACCTTCCCCGCTTTGTTTTTCAACGCGGCTTTTTCAACCGCGCGGTATTTTGCGATCCCCATGGACGTGTATAAAGCGGTCCATGCCAAGGGGAAGACCCAAGGCGGCGGGGAAAAAGAAGGTCTTTTCAATTCAGCATACTCTTCTTGGGTGCTGCTGTTCGTGAACGTGCCAACTAATGAGCCGCCGACCAGCGGCACCATGATGCTCAATGCCAGTTTTCCGGGTTTGATCTTGCCTTCCACTTTCAGGAACTCCATGCACTTTCCTCCTCTGAATTCGATTTACTGCTCCAGGGCAGAGTTCGAAACCTCATTGAAACCATACATTTTCTTCTTTCTACATAAGAGCCTAACCTTTACGAGGTTGATGCCCATCAGTTGGCTTTTTCTCCCCTTAAAACTATCACTGCCTATTAAAGCTGGGCAGAATAATGCCTTTGGACATTTGGCCATAAAGTGGCGATAAGAAGGACCAAGCCGTAAGCCATAAAGAACAAGTGAAGACCGACAACCACTTGCAGCACGTAAACCTGAACCGTTATCCAAATGATCAAAGCAAACCCAATGTAGAGGGAGAATCCCCATGACCAGTGTTTTTCTTTAAAAATATTCAGCGATTCCCCAAACTTGTACGGCCTTTTACTGAATAAATAATAAGCGATGATTAACGGAAAAACACCAAGCACAGTGAAAAGCAGGATTCCAGGAATCAGAAAATCAGTAAAAATATCATTCTCCAAATATGAATCGGGAAATTGGAGATAATTATTTTCTCCTGTAGGTGAAATGATAAAAGCTAACCCTCCATAAATCGCTCCAATCGCTAAAAAAATATGAAGAAAAATTAGCACTTTTACAGAAACCGGCCGCTTTTTGGTAAGCTCCTGCATTGTCCACACCTCTTTCCATTGAATGCATCTTTCAAGACCATCATCCTCCAGGACCATTACATTCAACATTAACATTCTTTACAGCGGTTCAAAAAAGATGCTATTAACAAAGGAATGGTCATCCACCTCCCACCTAAAATCGCTCGGCTACTACATCTCCTATTTTCCATATAATAACATGTCCAAGACTTTATTATCAAACCTCTCAGATAATTATTAACAACTTGTTTCGATAAAATGTAACGTGCATTAAATGACTAAAATCTTTACATACAAAAAACCGCCCAGCGCGATGCTGGGCGGTCTTGGTCTTTATATTTTTTCAATCGCTTCTGCTTTCCCGATGGAAAACCCGTCAAACAACCGGCCGCCATAAGGCTTCAGCACACTGTCGACAAATGCGATGATGTGCTCGATTTCATCCGTCCGGTAAAAATGCTCAAATGCCTCAACGAATTCCACGGCAAGCTCATGGTCATGAGCTTCCAATGAACGGATGACCCATTTGGACGAGCCGATCCATTTCCGCTCGGTGCGCAAAATGAATTCGCTCACCGCATCGGACAAGGCAGTGACGCAAAACAGCCGTTCCTTCCTGTCCTCACTGCCCCGTAGATCGTCCAGGATATCGGTGATGAAATATCGCTTCGCCCGGATCGTTTCCAAATCCCACGCTTCCGGCCCTTCCGCCAGAAGTGCCGCGGCTTCTTGTTGAATTTCTGCCATGATGCCTTTATCTTTCAAGACAATCCCTTCACTGACCATGCGCGGCATGGTCGGTTTAGCGGCTTTCCGGTCCTTTTCGAAAAAATGCTTGTATGAATTTGTATTATAGACGAATACTTCAATCGGCCACCCATGGAAAATCATGGATTCCCGATATGAACTCATCAGCGTTTGATCAAACACGACGATGTCCAAATCCGATGTCGCCGTCTCTTGCCCGCGCACCACACTCCCCGCAAGCAGCGCTCCCCGACAGTGGCGGAAATTCGTTTCCACAAATACTTTTGCGGTGTGAATCGGTTCCCAACGTTCTTTCATAGCGTCCTCACACTCTCTTTCCACCATTCTTCTCCTAACATACCCCATATAGGCAGCACGCACGCATAAGAATTGCAGGGATTTCTTTTATTCAATAAAATAAAAAAGCTGCAACTTGCTATGCAGCTTTCTTACTTTCTATTTATTTAAAGAAACAACCCCATCCCAAGCCGGCAGCGTCTTGCTCAACGGCTTGTCTTCCTTGTACCCAAGCACATATTCGGCCTGCATGATGGTGTGGATTTCGCGTGTGCCTTCGTAAATGACCGGCGCTTTGGAGTTGCGCAAGTAGCGGCTGACCGGATACTGATCGGAATAGCCGTACGCTCCGTGGATTTGGAACGCGTCGTCTGCGGCCTGGTTGGCGAAATCGCACGCTTGCCATTTGGCCAGGGAAGTTTCACGTGTGTTGCGTTTGCCTTCGTTTTTCAGTTCGCCGGCGCGGTAGACGAGCAGGCGGCTCATTTGATAGCCTGCTTCCATTTTGGCGATCATCTGTTGCACCAGCTGATGCTTCCCGATTTCTTTGCCGAAAGTTTCGCGTTCGTGGCAATAGCTGATACTCGCTTCGAGGCAGGCCATGATCTGCCCGACCGCTCCGGCAGCGACCGTGAATCGGCCATTATCAAGTGCCGCCATGGCAATTTTAAAGCCTTCCCCTTCTTCGCCGAGCAGGTTTTCTTTCGGCACTTTGACGTCCTCAAAAAACAGTTCGCCGGTATTGCCGGCACGGATGCCGTGTTTTCCTTTGATCGCTTTCGAACTAAACCCTTCCCATGTGCGTTCGACGATAAAGGCGGAAATGCCTTTGTGCTTTTCAGATTGGTCGGCTGTGTAGGCGAAAACCAGGAAATGGTCGGCTACGTCGCACAGGGAAATCCATGTTTTCTGACCGTTCAAAATGTAATGATTCCCGTCCCACTTCGCCGTCGACTGCATCGCTGCCACGTCAGATCCCGCGCCAGGTTCAGTGAGACCAAAAGCGCCGATCTTTTCGCCTTTCGCTTGCGGCGTTAAATACATCTGTTTCTGTTCTTCGGTTCCCCACTGCAGCAAGGTCATGCTGTTCAAGCCGGTGTGAACGGAAACTGCGGTGCGGAATGTCGTATCGCCGCGCTCCAATTCTTCACACACGATGGCCAATGAATTGTAGTCCATGCCACTGCCGCCATATTGTTCCGGAATACAGACGCCCATCAAACCGATGTCTGCAAGCTTCCCATAAATCGCCGGGTCCGACTTCCCCTCCCGGTCCCACTCTTCGATGTACGGCATGATCTCTTTATCCACAAAATTCCGTGTAGCGCTTCTCAGCATTTCCTGTTCTTGCGTAAATTTAAAGTTCATTAGTTTTCTCTCCTTTTAGTTGGTTATATTTTTTATTTCATTTAAACGATTGAATACC
This sequence comes from Planococcus sp. (in: firmicutes), assembly GCA_035461045.1. Classification (GTDB taxonomy): domain Bacteria; phylum Bacillota; class Bacilli; order Bacillales_A; family Planococcaceae; genus Planococcus. The sequence goes on along the minus strand of DATHVY010000327.1, from coordinate 366 downwards.
TCATCATTGTGGTCCCCGGGCAGCGGCGGATGGCGCTTGAATTCCACTGGGGTTCTGGACAATTTCAGCGGACTGCCGATCATCTTGATCCGTCCGGCGGTGGGATGATCGTGTTCGATGAACATGTTGCGGGCTTGAAGTTGCTTATCTTGCACCACTTCCTCCAAGTTTTGGATGGGGCCGCTCGGGACGTTGCATCCCTTAAGCTTCCCTTGCCAAAAAGCCGTTTTCTCGGTGAGGAACCGTTGCTGCAGAAATGGAATCAATTCCTCCCTGTTCGCTACACGGACCGGATTGGACCGATACTTTTCATCCAACGCCAGCTCCGGTTTCCCGAGCACGTTGCAGAGCGCGGCAAATTGATGG
>DATHVY010000326.1:0-2925 GCA_035461045.1 Planococcus sp. (in: firmicutes) | reverse complement strand
TATGGAGATATCAATAAGTTTAATGGAGTGAACATGCATGAACAAAAATAAATTATATTGGATGATCGCAATTATGGGATGTGTGGTTATTCTTACGATCGGCGGCCTGCTTTTCAACCAAATATATAAGAACCATCAAGCAAATGAACTCATTATAGAGAAGTGCTTTGAGAATTTCGATGAAGATAAAGAGGTCGTGATAAAAAAGGACAGCTTTTGGTCCCTGGTGACTTGTGAAAGAAAGTAAATTTATATAAGGGGGAAGAATTAGATGAACTTAAATCCTTTTTTATCGGTGTGGACGCAACCGAAAGAGACGATTCGTCAATTTATTGACCACGATAAACTAACCTATTCAATAATCCTCGTCAGTATTGCGGGAATCGCCGGAATACTGACGTCACTCCAGGATTCCGGCTGGTTCCAGAATTTATCTCCAGCAGTATGGGTTTTCGGCATATTGATTGCCGGGATCATCAGCGGCTTTTTAAATATCGGCATCAATTCATTCCTTTACACATTCATCGGTAAATTATACGGAGGACAGGGAAATCTTCGGGACATGGCGATCGCAATCGGGCCGATGATGATCCCTCAAATTTACACGCTTCCGATTTTGGTTATGTATGTGCTGATTTACGGGGAACGTTTCTTTGCGGCGCCCGCAGATTTTAACTTCAGCTCCATGCCCGTTGGCCCGGCGCTGTTATTACTGCTGATGATAATCCTGGCATCCATTTGGTCTACAGTCATTTCTTCCAAAGGAATTGGAATCGTACACGGATTTTCGAGCTGGCGTGGATTTGGTGTCTTCATAACGGTGATTGCGCTTTATGTATTGATCGCCCTCCTTGTCGGCGTTGCGATTTTGATGTTCTTGATTTGATCTCCATAAGCGTAGCAACTGGATTCAGACGGGTCTGTCGAGGGATGGATCCGCCTTTTTTATTTGTCTTTAAAAGAGTTTGACATATTTTGTGTATTAACCATATAATACATCTATGGTGTATGAACCAACTAATACATACATAGCTGCATCATGAGATGTGGAGGAGTTGTTTCGATGGATATGAACTTTAATAATCGTGATCCAGTCTATTTACAAATCATTCGTTACTTCAAAGAAAAAATTGCCAATGGTGAGTTGCAGCCTGGGGATGTCATACCATCCAGACGTGAGTTAGCGCACAAGATGAAAGTGAATCCAAATACAGCCCAGCGCGCTTACAAAGAAATGGAGCAGCAAGGATTGATCCATACAGAAAGCAATCAGCCGAGCAAAATCACAGCGGACATCCAAACACTCAGCAAAGTGAGAGAAGAGTTGATCCTCGAAGCGGTGGATCTGTTTGTGGCATCCGTTCGTACGATTAATGTGCCTGTTGAGGAATTACTTGAATTGATCGAGGCAAAATACACAAACCAGGACAAGAAGGAGGTTTAATCGTGATTGAAGTAATAGCGGTTGAAAAGAAATACGGACGGAAGAAAATCTTGAACGGTGTATCTTTTACAGCGAACAAAGGTGAAATCACTTGTTTAATCGGCATAAACGGGGTGGGGAAGACAACGATCCTGAACGCCATTATGGCGCTGACGCCGATCGATAAAGGACAGATTCTGATAGATGGAAAACCGATAGATAAAAAGTCGTTTGAAAAAGTGGCGTTTATCCCGGATACCATCATCATGCTGCCGCAAATGACGATCAAAGAGGCCATGGAATTCATGCGGGACTTTTATGCGGGTTGGAATCAGGAGCGGGCTTCTGAATTGCTGGCGTTTTTCAGGTTAAATCAGAATGACCGGATTTCTTCTTTGTCCAAAGGAAATGCGGCCAAAGTGAACCTATTGCTTGGCTTGGCACTGGATGTGGACTATGTATTGATGGATGAGCCTTTTTCAGGAATCGACATGTTCAGCCGAGAGGAAATCGCCAATGTTTTCATGAGTCATTTAATCGAAAATCGGGGCGTAATCATTACGACGCACGAGGTCGGCGATATTGAACATTTAATCGACAAAGTTGTTCTCATGGATGACGGGCTGGTGACAAAGGAATTCAGCGCGGAAGAAGCTCGGGAAAACGAAGGCAAGTCTGTCATTGATGTCATGAGAGAGGTGTATCAACGATGAACAAGTACGTGAAGCTCGTCAATTTTGAAATTAACCGTGTGGCAAAACTATTTGCCGTCTTGCTTGGCATCACTTTTGTTTCACAGATGATCGGGGTGATGGTGACTTCGAGACAGTACATGAACATGGCGAATGACAACATGTTTGAACGATCGATGTCCCAAGCACAGTTTCTGGAGAATTTCGGCCAGATGAGTTTTTTGAAGATTGCATACAGTTTATGGTTTGTGGCACCCATCGCACTGGGTGTAGCTGGCATCGGACTCTATATCTTCCTGATTTGGTACAGGGATTGGATCGGAAAGAATACATTCGTGTATCGCTTGCTTATGCTTCCGACCACCCGATTGAACATCTTTTATGCAAAGATCACCACCATCCTGCTGTTGACATTTGGACTGGTCGCTTTTCAATTTATCCTGCTTCCGATCGAGATGTCCGTGATGGAAGCCATGGTTCCTGCTGAACTTCGGAGCGATATCGGGGTGGCAGAATTCCTGGTCAGTATGCCGGGATTGAACATCATTCTTGCAAGCAGCTTTGTAGAATTTGTTTTGTACTATGGAGCGGGAGTGGTGGCGGTTTCCATTCTGTTCACCGCAATTCTGTTTGAAAGAAGTTTCAGGTGGAAAGGCATTATGGCTGGTTTGATGTACAGTGTTCTCGCGATAGCCGTCATGGCATTGCCCATACTTTTACATTACTTTGTCCTGGATGGCTTTTTCTATCCGATTGAATTATTGGCATTGGAAGTGGTCATGGGCATAATGGTTTTCGCAGCATCTGTCT
>DATHVY010000325.1:0-14333 GCA_035461045.1 Planococcus sp. (in: firmicutes) | reverse complement strand
CACCGTCAGAGCGGCGTCGGCGATATTGAAAATCGGGAAATCATAATTCACCACCGGGATCAAAACATCAATGAAATCGACCACTTCACCGCGCCACATGCGATCGATGAAGTTTCCGAGCGTGCCGCCGAGCAGCACCATCAAACTGATTTGAAAAACCGGCTTTCCTTGTGAATGCTTATGAAAATAATAAATTATGCCGATGACAACTGCTACAGTAACGATTCCAAACAGCCACATCTGTCCTTCAAGCATTCCCCACGCTGCACCGCGGTTGCGATGCGATAACCAGGCGAGATAAGGTTCTGCTACGGGCATGCGTTCTCCTAATTCCATGTGTTGCACTACTAGCCATTTTGTCCACTGATCGGCTATGATGATCAGCACTGCAATTCCATAAAAAATAAACATGTAGTTCCTCCGTCATTCATCGTCATTTTATTTTAACACAGTGCGGTTAAAAAAACGAAAACCGGCTCAATAAGAAAAGCGAAAGCACCTGTACAGCCCCGACAAGCGCTGGAGGGGCTAGGTGCTGGAGTCTGGACAGGGATTCACTCTTTTCAAAGAACCTTCAAACTAAAAGAAGTATATTTTCTTATCCAATCAAAAATCTGGAGAACCGATTCCATCGGCTCTCCAGTTCCTTCACAATGATTAAGCAAATTGTTTTTCGATAACTGACGCACATCTCGGGCATAGAGCGGGATGCGCTTCGCTATGTCCGATTTCCTTGGAAATTGTCCAGCAGCGCTGGCACTTCTCGCCTTCCGCCTTCTCAATTACAACAGAAAGTCCGCTCAGTTTCAGCGCATGCTCAGGAGCCAATGCCTGGTCGCCGCCGAAGGCAAATTCGGAAACGATGAACAACTGGGCGATATTATCATCGATGGATGATAACAGTTCCGACAACTGCGCGTCCCCGTAAACGGTGACCTTCGCTTCAAGAGATTTACCGATCGTTTTGGCTGCTCTCGCTTCTTCCAATGCTTTCAGCACATCATCGCGGACATCCATGAACGTTGACCATTTTGTTCCAAGGTCTTCAAATCCTGCCAGAGTTTGGGCTTCCGGCAAATCAGTCAATTGAATACTTTCTTCTTCCACAAATCCAAGGTACGACCACATTTCATCTGCCGTATGCGGAATGATCGGAGCTGACAGTTTTAAAATCGCCATCAACGAATCAAACATGACGGTCTGCATGGCACGGCGATGAGGATGATCAGCCGCTTCGATGTAGACGACATCTTTTGCAACGTCCAAGTAGAACGAACTTAAGTCATTTGCACAGTAGCTGTTGAGTGCATGGTAAATGGAAGAGAATTCATAGGCCTCATAGCCTTTACGGGCTGTAGAGATCAATTTCTGCAGCTTCATGACCATGTACTGATCCATCTCACGCATGTCTTCAAATGCTACCCGGTCCTCTTTTTCATTGAAATCAGCCAAGTTGCCGTGAAGGAATTTCAACGTGTTGCGGATTTTGCGGTAAACTTCTGACACTTGCTTGAAGTTATCATCAGAAACACGCACATCCGCTGTGTAATCCACAGAAGCAACCCAAAGACGCAAAATATCCGCTCCCAGCTGATTCATCACTTTTGATGGCACAATGACATTCCCTAGAGATTTACTCATTTTACGGCCGTTGCCATCCAATGTAAATCCATGGCTCAATACGCCTTTATAAGGGGCAATGCCGTTGATCGCGACACTCGTAGTCAACGAAGAGTTGAACCATCCACGGTATTGGTCAGATCCTTCCAGATAGAGATCTGCTGGATATTGCAGATCTTCCCGCTCATCAAGAACCGCTTGATGGGAAGATCCGGAATCAAACCAGACATCCATGATATCCGTTTCTTTAGTGAACGTACCATTCGGGCTGCTCGGATGAGAAAACCCTTCTGGCAATAACTCCGCTGCTGAAAGTTCAAACCAGATGTTTGATCCTTTTTCACGGAACAACTCAGCAATATGGCTGATGGTCTCATCCGTAATGATTGGATCTCCATTTTCCGCGTAAAATACCGGAATCGGCACTCCCCAAACACGCTGGCGGGAAATGTTCCAGTCGCCACGGTCACGGAGCATATTGAATAAACGTGTTTCACCCCAAGCAGGTGTAAACTTCGTTTCGTTGATCGCTTTTAGAATTTGATCACGGAATGCGTCGATGGACACGAACCACTGGGCAGTCGCACGGTAGATTACCGGCTTTTTTGTCCGCCAGTCATGTGGATAAGAGTGCGTGATAAACGTCAAACTTTCAAGCGCCCCTGCATTATCCAACGCTTCTGTGATGGTTTTGTTGGCTTTATCATAGAATTCGCCTTCAAACCCTGGAGCTTCCTCGGTCATGACTCCGCGCTCGTCCACCGGACATAAAACGTCCAATCCGTATTTCTTTCCTATTAAGAAGTCATCTTCACCGTGGCCAGGAGCCGTATGAACACAACCGGTACCCGAATCAATCGTCACGTGGTCGCCAAGCATCACTAATGAAGTGCGATCATAAAGAGGGTGCTGCGTCTCGATATGTTCCAATTCAGCGCCTTTCATTTCACGGACTACTTCATAATCCATCCATTTCAGCTCTGTTGCCACTTCTTCCAATAATTCACGCGCAATCACATAAAGTTTGCCATTGACGGAAACCTCGATATAATCCAGTTCAGGATGAACGGAAATTCCCAGATTCGCTGGAATGGTCCAAGGAGTGGTTGTCCAGATCACCATTTTTGTGCCGGCAGCCAAAACACCTTTTCCGTCGGTCACGTCAAATGAAACATAGATGGATGGCGATTTTTTGTCATGGTATTCGATTTCAGCTTCAGCAAGAGAAGATTCACTCGAAGGGGACCAGTAAACCGGTTTTAATCCTTTATAGATATAGCCTTTTTTTGCCATTGCACCAAACACTTCGATTTGGCGGGCTTCATAAGTCGGTGCCAGTGTCACATATGGATTTTCCCAGTCGCCGCGCACACCAATTCGCTTGAACTGGTTGCGTTGGCTGTCGATTTGTTCGTATGCATACTCTTCACAAAGCTTACGGAATTCCGCAAGCGACATTTCTTTGCGTTTAACGCCTTTATTCGTCAAAGCCTGCTCGATTGGAAGTCCGTGTGTATCCCAGCCCGGAACGTAAGGCGCACGGAATCCCATCATGGAACGTGAACGAACGATCATGTCTTTCAAGACCTTATTCAACGCATGGCCCATGTGCAAATCACCGTTTGCGTATGGAGGCCCATCATGAAGAACAAAAAACGGGTAATCTTTTGTGCGGTCCATTACCTTTTTGTAAATGTCCATTTCTTCCCACTTTTGTTGCATTTCCGGCTCGCGGTTCGGCAAATTCCCGCGCATTGGGAAATCTGTTTTCGGCATTAATAACGTATCTTTGTATTCCATCCTGATTCCTCCTGTAAACATAATAAAAAGCCCCCATCCCTGGAAAGGGACGAGAAGCTTACTCGCGGTACCACCCTTGTTGCAGCTAGATATCAGCTGCCACTCGATCACCGTAACGTGGTGTGACGGAATTGGATACTAGAATTTCACCAACTCGGCTCCAGAGTGATTTTCCTCAAACATTCGTCACCAGGCTCCCACTGTCCCTGAATCGCTTTGTCGAAATGGTTTGAATACTGTCTCTGTCATTGCTCTTTATATGAAAAAAATGTCTTTTTATGCTCGTTTTCGTGTTTTCAGTATGTCGTTATTATAGAAGTTGGATGGCCAAGAGTCAAGTCCGGTAGGCTTCCTTGTCTTCTTCGAGCTTGTCCAGATTGGTTGTGTCCACATCATATTCCATCAATGTTTCCCAATCATCGGTATCAATCAGATCCAATTGAGCTTCGACAATCATCTTGAATCGATTACGGAAAACTTTGGATTGTTTTTTCAACTCTTCGATTTCCATGGCGATTCTTCTGGCTTTTGACAACGATTCATTGACGATGCGATCGGCATTCTTTTCCGCTTCACGAACAATGAGCTTCGCTTCTTTTTGGGAATTTCTTCTGACTTCTTCCGCGGCTTCTTGTGCAACCACGATCGATTTTTGCAAAGTTGTTTCGATGGTCGTGAAGTGACCGACTCTCTCATCCGTCTGTTTTAGCCGTTCAGTCAACTCTTTGTTTTCTTTCATCAATAGCTCATAATCTTTGATGATCTGGTCAAGAAATCCATTGACCTCATCTTCCTGATAGCCTCGAAATCCTCGGCTGAATTCTTTGTTATGTATATCCAATGGGGATAACGGCATGTAGAGCACCTCTCCTTAACTTATCTTCATTAGTATACATTATACCGTCCATTAGCCGAAATATCAGTATTATTTCGTATTTTTCGCAACTAATTTATTTCTTCGTTTCGAGTCTTCCGACTTGTAGACGGATTTTATCTTTTTTTGTCCGGCCTTCGATCATCAGGATACTGACACGGCCAAGACCGCGGGATGAAATCAGATCGGATTCATGCAATTCGAACGCCGGCTGTTCCTGAGCGGTCCAATTCACCTTCACTTTGCCGCCATGAATCAACGCCGCTGCTTTCTGACGTGAAATATTATAGACAGAAGACATGACCGTATCCAGCCTCATCGAACTGACGGTATAAGATTCTTCCATCCACTCGTCGGTCTTCGTGATGAACTCTGCAGGATCCGAGACTTCTTCGAGCTGCACCTTCACTTTGCCGGCAGATACGAAATTGCTCTGGACGTACGAATGAATTTCTTCTTCCACTGCAAACTGGATTCGTTCTCCTTCAATGCGGATATCACCGAATTTGCTGCGGTCAAGTCCCATCGACATGAGCGATCCCAGAATATCCGGATGCTGTAGCGTCACGAATTTCACCGGATACTTCAATTCGAAAAGGGTGATCTGAAAATCATCCTCTTGAGGTTCATAATATGAGGGGTACAATAACACCCGTTGCCGCTCCGCTTCTTTAAAAGCCCCGTAAGTTTCCATTTGAATATCACTGGCACCTAGGACAGACTTTATGATAAAGCGTTCCCTCGGATCCAGAAAATCGGTCAACTTCGGTGAATACCTGTCTTCGACTTCACGCATCCAGCCAGATACTTGTTCAATAAATTGCTGCTCTTCTTTTCGAAAATGCTGAAATAGGGACTCCATCTTTCATTCTCCTTTTAAATTGTCTTTTCATAAAATATTATAATAAGAAAAAACCCCACATACGTGAGGTTACTAGGAAAACAGACCAAAGAGCACAATAATTCCACGGCTCGCAAGACTAAGCGTGAAAATGGCGATAATCGGAGAAAAATCGATCATGCCAAGCGGCGGAATGAACTTTCTGAATATATCAAGGTAAGGGTCAGTGATTCTTGTCAACATCTGACCAAAACTCGATTCTTTTGCATTCGGTATCCAGCTTATCAATATGCTGGCAATCAGGATGAATGAATAAATCTGTATCGCAACGAGAATTAAATTTAAAATAGAATCCATTTTACTTTAAAGCACCTCTTTTATTGTTGATCATCGTAATAAAAATCCGAAATAGCTCCGTCCACTTCCACGGTATCCGGCACGCATAGGAAGATGTCAGTTCCGATACGTTGAATATCTCCGCCAAGTGCATACACCGTTCCGCTTAAGAAATCGATGATCCGCAACCCTTGGTCTTTTTCAATCCGTTGCAGGTTCACAACGACCGCTCTTTTATTCTTCAAGTGCTCTGCGATGTCCTGTGCTTCTGAATAGACACGCGGTTCCACTAAACTGACTTTTGATGATTTGGCTGCCGCAGTCTGCAGGCTGACCAAATTCGGGCTTGCCGTTTCTGATGCCATTTGTCTGCGCTCCTTTGGTGTTTTACGCGCCTCATTTTGAACAGCAGGTTTTTCGTATCTGGGAACGGCCTGTTGTTGTTGCTGAGGTTCTTCGTCGTATTCATCCAGATAAAAGAAATTCTTGAATTTGTTTTTCATACTCATTGCTTTGCCTCACTTTCCAAACCGACTAGTGCGGTCCCTATCCGGACGAAACTTGCTCCTTCTTCTGCAGCGATGGAATAATCGTTTGACATTCCCATTGAACATTCAGTGCAGGGAGCGTGCTCGAGATTGAGGGACGCAATTTCCATTTGAAGAGATTTTAATCCTTTAAAGGAATTTCGAATGACTGTCTCATCTTCCGTATTCGGGGCCATTGTCATTAAACCCACGACACGGATCTTGTCAAAAGGCTGAAGCGACTTGATAAAATCCACTGTTTCTTCCGGAAACACTCCACTTTTTGACTCTTCCTTGGAAACATTCACTTGCACAAAGCAATTCACCGGCCGCTCGGCTCTTTTCTGAATTTCTTTGGCAAGGCTTTTCCGGTCCAATGAATGCAGATAATCGATCTGATTGATGACATCTTTTACTTTGCGGCTCTGTAAATTTCCGATGAAATGCCATTTCACGTCGGAAGAAATCGCTTCACGCTTGGCAAGAAGGCCTTCGGGTCGATTTTCACCAATATGGCGAATTCCCGAATCGATGGCTTCCATTGTTCTTTCGACACTGACTTGTTTGGTGACGGCAATAATTTGGATGCCTTCACGAATATTGCTTAGTTCATTTTTTAATTGATCAAAAACAGGTTTTATCGGTTTCATGCACTCACAACTTTTCTATAGATGTCTAACCTATTGTACCAAGGAAAACGCCATTTATCAATTCTCCCCTTTTCATGAAATTTGGAAAGCGCTGATCATCATGTTCAATTCTTCTTAGATTTGTAAAAAACATTGGTTTGATTGATTCAAGAAAAATAATGAATAAAAAAACAGCTGCCTTTTCGGCAGCTGCTGGATTAACGTCTTTTTTGTCTGTTGCGCAAGAATGTAGGGATGTCCAGAGCGTCGTCGTTCTGTTTTTCCTGGCGCTGAGGTTCCTGCTGGTAAGATGGCTGCTCTTCGCGGCGCTGTTCTTCCCGGCGGGATTCACGCAAGGATGGTGGTGGTGACTGCTGCTGAATCGATTGTACCCGGCTTGAGTTCAAGCCTGATCCTCTTGGTGTTCTTGGCTGAATCACTTCTTCATTGAATCCGGTAGCGATAACCGTTACGACGATTTCATCTTTTAGGTTATCGTTGATTACAGAGCCAAAAATCATGTTCACATCTTCGTCTGAAGCTGTTGCAACGATATCTGCTGCTTCCTGGACTTCATAAAGGCTGAGGTTCGAACCTCCTGTGATGTTCATAAGCACACCTTTCGCTCCGTCAACGGAAACTTCAAGCAATGGGCTTGATACTGCTTTTTTCGCTGCTTCAGAGGCACGGTTCTCTCCTGAAGAAACACCGATTCCCATCAAAGCCGACCCTTTATTGGACATGATTGTTTTCACGTCTGCAAAGTCAAGGTTGATAAGACCAGGAACTGCGATCAAATCGGAAATGCCTTGGACACCTTGGCGAAGAACATTATCCGCTTCACGGAATGCTTCAAGCATCGGTGTGCTCTTGTCTACAATTTCAAGAAGTCGGTCATTCGGGATGACAATTAGCGTATCAACCGCTTCTTTCATCGTTCCGATTCCGCCGATGGCCTGGGTTGAACGTTTACGCCCTTCAAATGTGAAAGGACGCGTTACCACTCCGACCGTAAGTGCTCCTAATTCTTTGGCGATTCCAGCGATTACCGGAGCTGCACCAGTTCCGGTACCGCCGCCCATTCCTGCAGTTACAAATACCATATCTGCTCCGCGCAAAGCTTCTTCGATCTGCTCTTTGCTTTCTTCAGCAGCTTTTTTTCCGACTTCCGGATTGGCGCCAGCACCAAGTCCGCGCGTCAATTTCCCGCCGATTTGAAGGCGTACTTCCGCTTTTGATAAATTCAAAGCTTGGGCGTCAGTATTTACCGCGATAAATTCCACACCCTGAACACCGTGTTCGATCATGCGGTTAACTGCGTTGTTACCACCGCCTCCGACACCGATTACTTTAATCACTGCCAGTGCGTCTATTGTTGTGTCAAATTCCAACATTCCGTATTCCTCCTAAAATTGCTCAGCTCCAAAGCTTGATGCAATATTCATTTTATTCAAAGAATCGATCAAACATCTTTTTAGCTTTTGAAACGACACTTTCATCGTTTTGGTTCGGCTGTTTTGGTTGTTTGGGCTGTTTTTGCTGTTTTTGTTTTTTCTGTTGAGGCTCTTGTTCGATTTTCGTCGATTCAGATAATGCTGATCCGCTTCCAACGTGCCCATAAAAAAGGTCTTCCATGTAAGCATATTGGATTAACCCTACTGCTGTCGTGTATTGTGGCTCACGTACCCCGATATACTCAGGGGTGAACAGACGAACACGAGTCTGCAGTATGTGCCTAGCAAGTTCAGGCAAGCCTTCGAGCTTAGCCATGCCGCCTGTCAGGACGACGCCTCCTGGAAGGTCCTGAACGCCCAGCCGGTAAAATTCATCTAAAATCAGTTCGAAAAGCTCTTCCAGGCGAACTCCGATTATTTCAGATATGTACTTTTGGCTGTACTGTTCTTTCGTTTGGGAACCGATGACCGGAACTTCAAACAATTCATCTTCTGATGCATCGTCATAAAAAGCGTGGCCGTAATCCAATTTGATTTTTTCGGCTTGGTCAGTCGGAGTCTTCAGTACAATGGATAAATCTTTCGTAACATGGTCTCCACCGACCGGAATGACCGAAGAGGCCACCAGGTTTCCATTTTGGAAAACCGCTATCGAAGTAGAACCTCCACCGATATCGATACAGGCCGTACCGTGATTTTTTTCATCTTCCGTCAATGCGTAATTTCCCGCAACCAACGGCTGAACATAAATATCTCGAATTTGAAGGCCCGCACGTTCCACGCAGCGCAGTACGTTGTGGAGAATCGTCTTGGAGGTCGTGACCATTGTCCCGTCCATTTCAAGGCGTATCCCAATCATGCCGCGAGGGTCTTTAATCTCATCCAGGTGGTCTACAATATATTGCTCTGGAATCACGTTCACCAGTTCGCGTTCTGGTGGAATCGACATGACCTGAGCCGCTTCAAGCACACGGTCCAGATCATCGTCTGTGATTTCACGATTTTCACTGTTCACTGCAACTACACCTTTAACAGGCTGCAGGCGGACTTGATTAGCGGGGATGCCTAAAACCACTTCGTGAATAGACTTCCCTATCATCCGCTCTGCCTGGTCAACCGCTTTCTTGATGGATTGGACTGTCGCATCTATATCAACTATCGCACCTTTTTTGATTCCATTAGATTTTACGTTGCCCACGCCGATGACATGCAACGACTTATTGGCCATTTCACCGATTAAAACTTTCACAGATGAAGAGCCGATGTCTAAACTTACATATAATTCTGATTGACTCAATTCGTGGAACCTCCTTATTAAACTGCTGCTAGTTACATTCTATTGTAAAAAGCACACCATGTCTAAGCATAATCCATTAAGTTTGAAAAAATTCATGTTATATTTCATATCGTCTTTCTAACTTTCTGTTTTTCCGTCCATTTTGTCAGTAATAGCCGCCGGATGATTGCAATATTATGGAACAGCCGGACACCGAAGGCAAAAATTGCCGCTAAGTAAAGGTCTACTCCGAGATGAACACCCAGAAATGCCAGTCCGGCAGCTAGTGCGATGTTGAAGAAAAATCCGGATACGAATATTTTATCGTCATACGTTTGCTGCAGATGAGCCCGGATTCCACCGAATAGTGTATCGAGTGAAGCCAGCACGGCAATCGACAAGTAATTGGCATACTCCGGAGGAATCCGGATATCCGCCATCAATCCAACTGTTATTCCCAGTATCAGCCCCAATATGGACAGCCACATCGCTATTCCCCCTCCGATGCATTGAGGAAATCAACCGGCAAGGCTTCATCAAATGCTTCAATTGTTAATTTCTCGCTTGGTTCCTGTACTGCCACATTCAGATTATCGATAAAAAAATCGTCAATCAACCGGGAACCAAGAAGATGATTATAAAGTTTCTGGTTGTCTTCCGTGGATGGTGAAATGATTTTGATCGCGAAAGGAGGCGTAGACACTGGTCTGGCATTGACTGTCACAGCGCCATTGATATCACGGATTGCAGTGTTATTGACAAGCCGCTGTCCATCAATTGAAACATGTAACCCTTTGAAACGATTGATTTCATTGACAAATCGAATCAGCAGGTCTGGTGAAATCCCTTCGATTTCATAGCCGAACGCCATCGCTTCAGGAGAGGGTTCGATAGTGATTTCAATTCCCGGGCCTGTCATATCCGTTAACCCGGCTGAAATTCTCAGCTCTTGCACAGTATCTTTCAAAGCCTGTTCCGGACTTGCGCTCGATGCATTGTCATATTTGACCAGGGTTTCATCCAGTGCACTGATTTCCGATAATAATTCAGAGTGAAGCTGCTTTTCCCTTGAAAGTTCCTGTCTGAGTTCCCAGATATCATGACTTTCACGGGACTCAGGTTCGTTGATGGTATTATATTGTATCCCCACCATAAGACCGATGAGGAATAATATGATGGTAAATCGGGAAAAGGTTTTTTTCTTCATGCAACTTCCCCCTCAATCATGATTCCGTCAGCAATGCCGGCATTGACACAATATTGCCCTCATCCAAAATGATAACGATATTATCGTTTACAAGCTGATCCAGTACGCCTCCGGATAACTTCAAGGAAGAGGCAAGTACGTCAGAATCTCCAATCGCCTCGATGATGAAAGGCGCAGGAAACTGATTGCCGTCCACGGTGATTACCGGTCCCGTGCAGACGATTGTTGAATTGCTGTTTAACCGTTGCCCATTGACAGAAATCGCCTGGGCACCTGAAATATACAATTCATTGATCACCTGAAAGACGTGGCTTTCATGGACGATATAATCATTGGGGTTAACGCTCTTGGTGCTGTAATCTCCGTCCTGCAAGGTCAGTCTCAACCCTTCTCCTTCGATGGCTTTGACTCCAAGAAAGCGCCGCAATGCCTCAGCTTCTTCAGTGTAATTCAAAAAATAAGCTTCGCTTTCCGCAAAATCCTTCTCGAACAACCGGACCTGCTCCTGCTTGCCCAGTAGTTCTTCACGCAAAGATTTATTCTCTTCTTGATGTCTGATATATTCTTCCAGCAATCTATCTTCTTCCGCAAAGAAGGCTCCCCCAGTAAAGCCTTCCCCGGATTCTTCAGTTTTCGATAGACTGAAAGAAAAAGCCAGGATAAAACCAAGGACCAGAAAAACACAGGAAAAAATAATTGAGCGGCCAAACGTGCGCTGACTATTCTTCATTTGTTTCTTCAACTTCAAGACCTTCTTTTTTAATTCCATACACATCAATGTAGGAACGGAAATAAATGCCCACTTCCATATCGATAACGCCTTTTTGCCCATCATCCAATTGGGCAAGAACCGAAGGATAGTAATTCAGTTTTTCAGCGAGTGAAGAGATAAACGCTCTGACTTCATTGCCATCATTCATATAGATGACGACTGAATTAGCTGAAGAAGCATCAGGGTTCAAGATAATCTGGGAAATCAGATTAAACACTTCCGGTGCAGTTTCCTGCAATTGAGCGACTAGTTTCCCTCTAACCTCCCGATCCTCAAAGTTAGTAAAGAGCGGGCCATCGATTGATGTAATCGACTTGTCAAGAAGGTGTCCATTTTCCAAAACCATCTGGTAGCTTGTTCCGCTCTCCAAGTAGCCGATTTTGTTAAACTCATCAATTTCAATATCCACCGTGGTTAACCAATTCTTTTTGACCGTCGCTTCCTCTACCCAGTCCAGGGACTGGAGATTTTCTGCGATTTCTTCTTCGTTGAATGACCACATGGAATCCCCCTGCACCAAGCCACTTTCTTGCAGGTAGCGCTCTTCCTCATATAAATCGGCGCCGGAAATATTGATTTGTCTGACCTGACTCCACTGAGTCTGGCTGTATATCAGGATAGCCAACAAAATAAGAAGAAGCATCAACAAGGCAAAGAACTTGCGATTGGTTCTTTTTTTCCTTCGCTCTCGAAGCGAAGGAATGCGTTCTTCGATATCAATCACTTTGTCCATAATTGCTGCTCCTTCTCTTTTACTCGTTTGCTCCTGTCAATGTTTGAACCGCTTCGATGAAGGCGTCTCCCCTGACTTCAAAACTCTCATACTGATCCCAGCTTGCACAGGCAGGAGAAAGCAGGATGATGTCACCCGGGTCCGAACTTCCGATTGCTTGTTGAACTGCATCGTGCATTCCGTTCACTTTGAACACTGATGGCACGTTGCATTCATGGGCAAATTGGCTAAAGCGTTCAGCCGTCTCCCCGAATGTCACAACTGTTTTGACTCTATCCATAAATGGTCTCATCTCTTCCAGAGAATGATTCCGTTCAAGTCCGCCAGCTAACAGAATGATATTATCCGGAAAAGCTTCCAGCGCACTTTTTGTCGCAAGTGCATTTGTAGCTTTTGAATCGTTGAAAAATTTTCGCCCATTCCAATCTGCTACGAATTGCGAGCGATGCTTGACCCCAGTGAATGACGTCAACACACGTATAATTGTTTCCTTCGTACCTCCCCAGATTAATGCGGCGGCTGTTGCGCTCAAAATATTTTCAAGGTTATGTTGTCCCGCAAGTAAAATTTTCGAACGTTCAATCAGGGGTTCCCCTTGCCAATACACATACTCATCATCTGCGCTGATGCTATGGGCAGTTTTGCCTTTCAATGTAAAAGGCACCAGCTGCGCTTTGCATTTTGCAGCATAGGCAGCAAGAGTTGGCTGATCTGCATTATAGATAAAGTAATCGTCAGCCGTTTGATTCTGCGTAATTTTCATTTTTGAAGCTTCATAGTCTTCGACTGTGCCGTGATAATCAATATGAGCTTCATACAAATTAGTGAGAATCGCAATTTTAGGTCTGAAGCTGTGAGTGCCTTTCAATTGGAAAGAAGAAAGTTCTGTAACAATCACATTCTTTTCGGTAGCCTTCTCTGCCACCCCACTGGCAACTGTACCGATGTTTCCAGCGATCAACGGCTTTTTTCCATCCTGGTTCAACATGTGGAAAAGAAGGGTCGTCGTAGTCGTTTTACCATTGGAGCCGGTGATTCCGATAAACGGTGCTTCACTGATAAAATAAGCCAGCTCTATTTCTGTCCATACCGGTATGCCTTTTTCCATAGCCGCACGAACCAGGACATTGGTATAAGGGATGCCGGGATTTTTGATGACGAGTTCATATCCTTCTTCCAGTAAATCTTCCGGGTGCCTGCCGCAAATAACTGTCACACCCCGGTTTAATAAGTTTTGAGCTTCCGGGTTTTCTTCAAAGGGTTTTGAATCATTCACAGTAACAAATGCACCTAACTGATGAAGAAGCCGGGCTGCTATGAAACCGCTTTTCGCCAATCCCAGTACCAGCACCTTTTTCTGATAAACTTGCTTGAATTCTTTCATCTACAATACCTCCATCGTTACGGCTAGAACTGCGGCAATAAGGCCAACCAGCCAGAAAACCGTCACTACTTTCCATTCTGACCAGCCACTCAGTTCAAAATGGTGATGAATCGGACTCATTTTGAAGATCCGTTTCTTTCTAATTTTGAAACTGCCCACCTGTAAGATAACAGACAGCGTTTCGATAACAAAAACAATACCGATCAACAGCAGCAAAAGTTCCTGTTTAAGCAGGACAGAAACCATCGCCAGAGCTCCCCCCAGCGCAAGGGACCCTGTATCACCCATAAAGACTTTTGCTGGGTATTTATTGAAAGCCAGGAAGCCCATTAATGCTCCAGCTACTGTGAAAGTGAAAATCGCGATGCCCATTTCATCTTGCTGAACAGCAATAAATCCGAATGCTGCAAAAGCCAGTGAAGCTGTGCCAGCAACTAAGCCGTCCAAACCATCCGTCAAGTTGACGGCATTGGAAAAACCGACAAGCCAGAAAATGAGGAAAAGCACATAAACGATCGACAGTTCAATAGTCAAATCTGTGAATGGGATGCCCAGTGCCGTGTCAAATCCGACTGTATTCAACAGGAAGAACACGCCAACTGCGATGACGATTTGGGCAATGAGTTTCTGCAAGGATGTCAACCCCAGATTACGTTTCAAAACGACTTTGATAAAGTCATCCAAAAATCCGATTAGGCCATAACCGAAAAGAACAAGCAGCAACACTGTGATTTCTGCAGACATAAAGTCGATAAACAAGCTGAGAATCAGGATTGTGGCAATAATCGATGTGATAAAGCCGATCCCACCCATTGTCGGTGTTCCCGTTTTGGCCATGTGAGATTGTGGGCCTTCTTCCCGAATACTTTGACCGAATTTC
>DATHVY010000324.1:0-16728 GCA_035461045.1 Planococcus sp. (in: firmicutes) | reverse complement strand
ATCAGGCTGTAGCCTTTCTTTTTTACAGACTGGATCACATAGCCCTGTTCTTCAAGGCTTTTAATATGTTTCCAGACAGCTGTCCGGGAAATGCCGAATTCCTCTGCCAATTGCTGGCCGGAGACCGCTTCACCTTTTGCTTCAATCAAGCGCTTCGCCAAATCATTTGTCACCTTGATATTCATGTAAGAACCAATCCTTTATGATTTCTCGGTTATTTTTCAGTCTGCCGTATACAATTTCTTTTTCAAGTTGCTCCAGGCAGTGTTTAATCCATGGGCCCTGCTTATGCCCACTCCATTGGATCAAATCATTGCCCTTTATCTTGATTTCTGCTAAAGAGTGGATGGGCAGATCTTGCTTTTTTTCAAGTATGTCAACATCCAATCCCAGGATATCAGCAGCAATTTGAAGCTGTCCGACAGTATAGCTGTAGTAAGTCCATTCGTCCCAAATTTCCAGGCGAACAGCTTTTAAAGCGCCCTTGATCAGACGTTTTTCTTCGTTTGAGAACTTATACCCTGCAATCGATTTGAAATTGCTGTCCGTTTTATAGAGCATATAAACCCAGCCGCTTGTTGAATTTCCTATCGGGTCATAGCTGCCCCAATCAACGGAAAACAAATTCCCAGCCGGCAAGTAATTCAATAATCCAGTTGTCACCATATAATCCATGCTTCGTTCAGTGTGTTCATTGAAAAGGATTTTATCAATCTCGATTTTTATCCGCTCAATCGCGACAAATCGGATTAAACCGGCATGCCGCTTTATGGAAGCTAAAGTTTCAGGGCAAATGGTGAAATCGAGCTGACTGGTAAATCGAATTGCTCTTAGCATCCGCAAGGCATCTTCCTTGAAGCGCTGATCCGGATCTCCTACTGCACGGATCAAGTGTTTTTTTAAGTCTTCCTGTCCGCCAAAAGGATCGATAACTTGCATTTCTTCCGTCATGGCCATTGCATTGATCGTAAAGTCCCTGCGCCTCAAGTCTTCGGTTAAAGATTTCACAAACTCTACAGACTCCGGCCTTCTATTATCTGAATAAATGCCATCTGTCCGGAAAGTGGTCACTTCGATCCCATAACTTTCGATAAGCACCAGAACAGTTCCGTGCTGGATGCCCGTATCAACCGTTCTGGCAAACAAATCTTTCACCAGATGAGGCGCCGCTGAAGTGGCCACATCGATATCATGCGGGTCTTTGCCTATTATGTAATCCCGAACTGCTCCACCCACCATATAAGCTTCGTATCCTGCATCTTGAAGCACTCTCATAACTTTTATGGCTGTTTTCATCTCTTTTAGCCCCTATCCAATAAGTTCGAGTAAATTACTTCATATTGCTCGAGGATCTTTCTCGAATGAAACCGTTCTTCTACCGAGCGCAGACAGGCGTTTGAGAACGCTTCATATTTCCCGGAATCTTCAAGCAGCTCCACAATATATTTCGCCGCTTGCAACGTATCCCCCAACTCAATGAGATACCCATTTTCACCATGTATGATGACTTCGGGTATTCCTCCTATATTAGTACCGATACAAGGTATCCCACAAGCCATTGCTTCTAACAACACAAGGCCGAATGCTTCTTTTTCCGACATGAGCAGCTTCACATCACTGATATTGTATAATTCCGACAAATTATCACGTTTGCCCAAAAACAAAACATCGTTTTCGAGTTTCAGTTCTTTCACCTGCTGGTTGATCCGGCTCATTTCGGGGCCGTCCCCAACCAATAATAGTTTCGCCTTTACCTTCTGACGCACTCTTGAAAATGTCTGAACCACATCTGAGACCCGCTTGACTTTCCTGAAATTCGAGACATGGATGATGACTTTTTCATCGACTGGAATTTGAAATTCTTCTTTCAACCCACTGACATCTTTTATGTGGTATTCCCGTTCATCCACAAAATTATAGACGGTTTCGATCTGTTTGTCCGGTTTGATCATGTCATAGGTTTGTTCCTTCAAAGAGTCGGACACTGCCGTGACAACATCTGACTTTTCGATGCCATAGCGTATCGCTTCTTTTAATGAAGAGTCAGAACCCAAAACTGTGATGTCTGTTCCATGCAGAGTTGTGACGATTCCAATGTTCGAATTCGCCATATCACGACCTAAAATTGCACAGACGGCGTGGGGAATTGCATAATGGACATGCAATAAGTCCAGTTCTTCGTTTTTGATGACTTCCGCAATTTTTGTAGCCAATGCGATATCGTACGGAGCGTATTGAAAAACGGAATAACTGTTGATATCCACTTGGTGGCTGAAAATATTCGAATACATCCGGTTCAACCGAAACGGTGTGCTGGACGTTATAAAATGGACTTGATGGCCTTTTTCAGCCAGCATTTTTCCCAATTCGGTCGCAATTACGCCGGATCCGCCCACAGTCGGATAGCAGGTGATGCCGATTTTCATTTTTCGCAAAACTGACCCTCCTATTCTCTGCTCTTGTGATGCAGACGCCAATCAATAAAACCTTTCTGCATGCCTTTCAAAAGGACTTCCGCGGTCCCCATGTTTGTAGCTAATGGGATGTGGTAAACGTCACACAACCGGATCAGCGCTGTTACATCGGGTTCATGAGGCTGAGCCGTCAATGGGTCGCGGAAAAAAATCACCATATCCATTTCATCCTGAGCAATCATCGACCCGATTTGCTGATCTCCTCCAAGCGGCCCCGAACGGAATCTCGTGACTGTCAGCTCGGTTTCTTCGTTTATTCTTTTTCCAGTTGTGCCTGTGGCATATAAATCGTGTGTAGTTAATATCGACTGGTAGGCAGTAAGAAATTGAATTAAGTCATCTTTTTTGCGATCGTGTGCAATCAATGCGATTTTCACTATTGCCACCCCTTATCATTCAATTATATGCTCTAATCCATATATTAACTCTTCTTTTTCCATCACAGTCTTGATCGACAATGCAACCCCTGACATAAACGATCCCCGATTGAATGAATCATGCCTGATTGTCAGCAATTGTCCTTCTCCGC
This sequence comes from Planococcus sp. (in: firmicutes), assembly GCA_035461045.1. Classification (GTDB taxonomy): domain Bacteria; phylum Bacillota; class Bacilli; order Bacillales_A; family Planococcaceae; genus Planococcus. The sequence continues at coordinate 13,725 of DATHVY010000324.1, read as the reverse complement.
CCATTAACACCTGTTGATGAGCGACTAATCCAGGGAGCCGTACACTGTGAATCCGCATACCGTCGTAATTTGCTCCACGCGCACCAGGAAGGGTTTCTTTTTCCCTAGGATGACCCTGATTGCGAACCGCTCTCTGTTGCGAAACCAAATTGGCAGTTTTCATAGCAGTTCCGGAAGGGGCATCGAGTTTTTGGTCATGGTGCATCTCAATGATTTCGATTTCCGGTAAATATTTTGCGGCCTGCTCAGCAAACTTCATCATCAGTACCGCGCCTACTGCAAAGTTGGGTGCAATGATGCAGCCGATTTTAGTGTCTTCCGATAAAACCGTGAGCTCTTCCAGCTCTTCGTCAGAAAAGCCGGTCGTCCCGACCACCGGGCGTATACTCAGTTCCAGTGCACGCTTCGTATGTTTGTATACGGATTCAGGCGAAGTTAAGTCGACCAGGACATCTGGGGAGGTATCCCGATGAAGTTCATCCATATCGGTATATACCGGAACTTGGTATTCCGGCGGAAAAAATTCCGTATCAGCCAACGTTGCACCGATATCCTTATAGTCCAATACCGAGACCAACTCCATATCCGGATCCTTCATCACGGTATGAACTGCCTCTTGACCCATTTTGCCACGAGCCCCTGCTACTGCCACACGAATCGTCATCACTCATCTTCCTTTCTTGTCCACCTGTTTTCGTCTCTTGTGTTAAATTTCTCCATAACCCGATCATGCGCTTTTTCCAGGCTGATGTCCATTGAATTTGCCATGCAAATCAAAACGAACAAGACATCTCCCATCTCTTCTTCTATGCTTTTTACTTCTTCAGTTGCCTTCTTTTTTTTCGGACCATACACATGGGTGACTTCCCTTGCCAGTTCGCCGAGCTCTTCAGTCATCCTGGCCATCATGGCCATCGGCTCAAAATAGCCTTCTTTGAATTGCCCGATGTATTGATCCACTTCCTGCTGCAAATCTTTCATCGTTTTTTGGCTGCTCATCCCATCACTCTCCTCAGTTAATCGTAAAGAAAAGAAATGTTGTTGTCAAAATCATTGTAATAAACGATAATACAAAGGTTGATGTGAGATAAGGAGATGACCATATGTTAAGAGAGTTGCAATTAAAAAATATTGTGTTCATTGTGTTCGGTTCCGCACTTTACAGTTTCGGTTTTGTACATTTTAATATTCAAAACGAACTGGGGGAAGGCGGATTTGCCGGGATCACGTTGATCTTTTACTTTTTATGGAATTGGGATCCGGCATTAATGAACTTAGTGCTGAACATTCCTCTATTTATTATCGGATGGAGAATCCTGGGCAAGAAAGTGTTTTATTATAGTGTCATCGGCACAGTGGCTGTGTCGGTTTTCCTGAAACTTTTTCTCATCTATGAAGTTCAAATACCGCTGCGGGATGACTTGTTTTTAGCCGCACTATTCGCCGGGGTATTCGTTGGAGCCGGATTGGGAATCATTTTTCGCTTTGGCGGCACTACTGGCGGAGTAGACATCATCGCAAGGCTCACCCAGAAATACATTGGCTGGAGTATGGGGAAAACCATGTTCCTATTCGATGCAGCCGTGATTATGCTGTCATGGATGACATTCCTGGATTACCGCTCCATGATGTATACATTGGTTGCGGTTTTTGTAGGAGCTCGTGTTATCGACTTTGTACAGGAAGGCGCCTATTCGGGACGAGGGGCATTGATCATATCCGAATCCCAGGAAGAAATCGCTTCCCGCATCGCAATTGAGATGGACCGGGGAATAACGATCCTGAGAGGTTACGGGCATTTTTCAAAACAGGAGCGGGAAGTCCTGTATTGCGTAGTTGCGAGAAATGAAATTGTACGATTGAAGAACATTATTAATAGTGTGGATCCGCACGCATTCGTGTCACTGATGGAAGTCCACGATGTCATGGGCGAAGGCTTTACGCTGGATGATCAAAAGCGCCCCATTGAGTAAATAGAAAAAAACCCGATCTTTTTACAGATCGGGTTTTTCTTATGAACGGTTCATACTCGTGTAGATCAAGAGAAGACGTGCAAGTTCCATCACGGCAACTGCAGTAGCTGCTACATATGTCATAGCAGCTGCGCTTAACACTTTTTTCGCATGGCGCTCTTCTTCATTACGGATAATATTGTGTGATAACAATTCATTCATCGCTCTACTGGAAGCATTGAACTCAACTGGCAATGTCACCAATTGAAACAGGACTCCAGCCGCCAATAGGACGATCCCGACAAGCAATAAATTGGGGATATTGGAAAATAGCCCAATTAAAATGAAGATCCATGACGCATTGGAAGAAATATTGACAACCGGCACAAGTCTGTGTCGAAAACGAAGGAAAGCATAAGCCTCCGCATCCTGAATTGCATGTCCAACCTCGTGAGCCGCGACTGCCGTACCGGCAACCGATGCTTCATGGAAGTTATGGCTGCTTAAAGCAACTGTTTTAGTCACCGGATTGTAATGATCGCTTAACATTCCACGGCTTTCGATCACTTTCACATCGTTAAGACCGTTCTGATCCAATATTATACGGGCAACCTGCGCGCCTGTATGCCCTGAAGTCGAGCGAATTTTGGTGTATTTACCATAAGTACGCTTCAACTTGAATTGAGCCCACATCGGTACAGCAAGCAGTACGATAAAGTATACGATTATACCCATTCCCATGTAAAATTCCCACCTCTTTTTCTTTTATTCCTGACTCCATTTTACTAGTTATCGAACTATCCGGTCAACTGAAACGGCACGGGCTTTAGCCCGTTCACTCACCCAATAGGCTGCAGCGATGCAGGCAATGGACAGCCAAAATGTAAAATACCCGATTTGATTGCTGAAGTCGCTCAAGGAGCTGTATATGGGCATTTGGCCAAATACATAATCGATTACATCGTTATGCAAGGTCCATATGGCTGCAAGACTCACGGAAATCCAGCCGAATTTATAGTAATCGATATAAAGCACTGCCTGAAGCGCCATTGCAAAATGCGATCCGATAAGCATCCAGCCCACCCAGCCGATCGAACCCAGCTGCCAAAGTGTCAGCAGATTCATCACGACAGCCCACAAGCCATATTTGATCAGCGTGATAAAAGCCAATGCCTCAAACAGGCTGCTGCGCTGGCCAATTAGCCATAAACCAAGCACCACCGTGAAGAAAAGACTGGCTGTGGGGCTGTCCGGAACAAATATTAGAAATATTGGATCTGTGATTGCCAATTGCCAACCATACCATATGTATCCATAAATCGTTCCCAATCCATTGATTATGAATAGCATCATCAAAAATGGACGGTACATCAGCCACGGTGACAGTTTCCTGAAAAAAAGCAGCATACTCCTCTTCCTTTCAAATTAAAAAAAGAGCCGGTTGCCCGGCTCTTCCTTTAAATTATTCCGCTTCCAGTCCGGCAATGAATTCAGACAAGAGTTGCAAGTCTTCATCCGAACCGTCCCATGAAGGAGGCATAGTTTGTTGACCTTCAACCATGATACCGTTAACGGCAATGTCAGCGATTTCTTCAGCTGATAAGCCAGTACCAACAAGAGTCGGTCCAACTGCACCTTCCAGATTGTCGCCATGACAGCTTATACAACTGGAATTCGCATATACTTCATATCCAGGATCAGTGGTATCGATGTCGACTTCCTCCGTAATCTGTCCTTGAGCTTCCGCAGCTTCCCAGTCATGAAATGCAACCGATTCCCAAGTAAGGAAAATGATGGCAGCTATTGACAGAAGCATGAAGCCCGTCGGCAATGGACGTTTAGACGGACGTCTTTCGGGTCCGCGATCCAAGAATGGAGCAAGCATCAAAGCACCAAAAGCAAGTCCTGGCATAATTATTGCACCCACAATATTATAAGGGCCTGAAGCAAATTCATATTTTAATAATTGGTATAAAAACAAGAAATACCAGTCTGGCAGTGGGATGTATGCTGTATCAGTCGGGTTTGCCTGGCCTTCAAGAGGCGCAGCATGAGCGACGGTCAATAGCAAGAAACCAATCAAGAAGACGGATCCAATCATCCATTCTTTCAATAGGAAGTTTGGCCAGAAAGCTTCTGTTTTACCAGGGTATTCGGAATAATCTTTAGGGATATTCGGCTTACGGTGTTCCATACCTGGAACCCGCGAATCCCCTACAAATTTCATCCCTTTTCCGCGATGCATAGTTTCCCCTCCTTAAAAAATCCTTGTCGCTTTTTTTTACAATGGACCTGAGATACCCTGTTTGCGAATCATGATAAAGTGTGCTGCAAGCAACCCAAGCAAAGCAGCAGGTAAGAAGAATACATGAATCGCAAAGAATCTGGTCAAAGTCTGCGCGCCGAGGATGGTCGAATCACCAGCAAGAAGAATCCGGATAGAGTCTCCTATCACCGGAACAGAAGCGGCAATTTCAATACCAACTTTTGTTGCAAATAGTGCTTTCATATCCCATGGCAACAAGTAGCCTGTGAATGCCAAGCCAAGAACAACGCCGAATAGCAATACACCAACGACCCAGTTCAACTCACGCGGTTTCTTGTACGAGCCTGTAAAGAATACACGCAATGTATGAAGGAAAATCATAACTACTACGAGAGAAGCTCCCCAATGGTGCATCCCGCGCACGATTTCTCCAAATGCGACTTCATTTTGAAGATAATAAACCGACTGCCACGCATTTTCAATATCTGGTACGTAGTACATCGTCAAGAACATACCGGATAAAATTTGAATTACTGTTATGAAGAAAGTCAATCCTCCAAAACAATAAACAAATGCTGAAAAGTGATGTGCGGGGTTTACGTGTTCGGGCACTTCATGGTCAGCGATATCGCGCCATATGGGCGTAATATCCAGACGCTCATCAACCCAATCATATAACTTGTTTAGCACTGGTGGTTTACCCCCTAACTATTAAACTAATGTGTTCGCTACTACAGGCCCGATTAAAACAAAACCATCCTGCTCTTCAACTTCATACTCATCGAGCGGTCCAAGCGGTGGCGTACCTGCAACGTTTTGGCCGTTCTTTTCGTACCGTCCGGCGTGACATGGGCAGAAGAACTGATTCGGTTCTTCCGGATCGCCTGCCCAGTTTACTGTACACCCTAAATGCTTACACACTGGTGACATGGCAATGATCCGATCTCCTTCTCGATACACCCAAGCTGACATGGTTACATCTGACGTGTACCATGCATCGACTTGTTCGTACGTAAAGTCAATACGTTCCGGTTCTTCTGTCACATCATCCGCTCTTTTATCAGTCATTACGAAATCCCCTAGGCCAGTCGCCTGAAGTACCGGGTCTACCGCAAAACGCACCATTGGCATCAGCATTCCTGCTGCCATGAATCCGCCGACTCCAGTTAAAGTGTAGCCTAAAAATTGACGTCGTGACACACGATTATTACTCATCCTTTTCCCCCCTCTAACATCCAAGGTCAGTCCAACGGACATACTCATTCAAATATAATTACTAGGACAACCTAATGATATATCAATCAAAAGTTCAGGTCAATAACGCATAGAGACGAATGTGACAGTTTGTGAACATTTCATGAATGCTGTGACCATTCTTTTAAGAAAAGCGGCAGCACTTGACGCAATTGGTCTTCCATGACCGTTTTTTTAAAGGATTGATCCATATTTTCAATCGGAATGGCGGGCAGCCATAAAACATTCTGCAACTCTTCCACTGCTCGCCATTCGGCGTCTGTTGTCAAATAAAATACATGTTTGAAATTCGTTTTCTCCAACTCTTGAACTAACTCTTCGGCCAACCGGTTCCTTTGCGCTCCACTCGAATAAGAGACAGGTGGAAAAAGCAGGATTCTTCCCTTGAATTGCTTTTCGAGCAGCACCGTCAATGATTGAAGATACTCGGAGGCTCCTGCGCTTTGCTTGAATCCCCCCCCGGCCAAGTTCAGCTCAACTAGCGGCACCACTGCGGTATCGATATATTCCTGTTGCGCGAAATATTGATCCATATCTTTTCCGATAAAATGCATATCCTTGAGTCACTCTCCATCTTTAGTCATTGTTTTAATCGTTTGAAGCAAAACGGAAAGTTCGAAAAACCTTTCCTTATCATTTCTGTCCAAAGCTTCATCAATCTGTTTAAGAATCGTCTCTTCCCTGAATTTTGACATGCTCTCATGCAGCACCTTTTCTGCCAATAGGCGGTCCTGCGGATTGACAACAGCATCCTTCGGGATGAAGGGGTTCTCTTCTAGCACGGAAAGATATAAAGAAGAAGGCGGCATGTTCGGGAAGTTTAATTGAACATACATCTCCTCTTCCGGATTGAGCCTTAAATCATGAAATGACTTTTCAGCATCCGCTGTCATTAAGTTCCCTTTGTAAAATCGGAATGGAATTTCTTTTGATTCGGTTGAGGACATGACCATTGCGCGAGGGCAATAATGCGCCTCTTCTACAAAATGGGTCCTATTGAGCAGGTTTTCATTGCTCAGCATATAATTCAGAATCCAGACGCATTCACGTCTTTTCATCTTGTAGGATTGTAAAAACCATCTGACAAATTGCTTCTTCTCCCTTACGGAAACCGATGCGGTCATGATATTCCTCCTTTCATTCAAGCGACTGCTGCCATTCGAACCATTCCGGATTCTCCGGCTCAAGCTTTTGAAGCTCATGGATGATTTCAAGGGCTCTGCCCCTGTTTCCTTCTTCTACCAGGAACCTGGCAAACTTTTCAAGGAACAGCGGGTCATCAGAGAAAGCTGGATAGGCTTTATCATAATAGGCAGATGCCTTTTCAAACTGCTCCGTACGCTCATAGGATTCCGCAATCATCGGATAAATCCCCGCCCAGTCGTCCTGGTTGGCCACAACATTTTCCGCCAGCTCCAAGACATCTTCATCTTTCTCTTCTGCATGAAAGAACGTGATCAGGGTAAAGAGTGCTTCCATATATTCCGGATCCAGCGCGATCGACTCCCGTAAATGATGAACGCCTTCATCAGGTTTACCAAGTTTCAGCGCCAGTTTGCCGGCGAACAGGTACAACTCTTTATCGAACTGATCTCGCTTAATCCCCTCGACAATTGTTTCGTAAGCCGCTTTATAGTCTTCGCTCATATTCAGGCTTTGGGCACGCAACAAATAAGCAGAAAAATAATCAGGGTCCAAATCGATCAGTTCACCCGAGCGCCTGGATGCCAGATCATATTGCTTCGTCTGGAATGCGGCAACAGCTGCACCAAACAAGACATCCGGCTGTACCTGTTGTTGGAGCACTTCTTCATAATAAGGCAGCGCTTCTTCATAAGCCGCACCTGCACTATAAACTTCCGCCAGCCTTTCGGACAGGTTGACTCCTTCAATTACGATTTTCTGGTTTTTCAAATCCTGATAGATTTTCGCTGATTCCAAATAACGTCCCGAATCCAGCAGTAATTCAGCTTTTGCCTGTTTCAGCAACGGCTCATCAGGCAAAAGTTCCAAGGCTTCGTTTAAACGTTGCTCAGCAGCTTCAAGCAGCCCCTGGGAATGGAACAAGTCAGCCAGTGATACAAGCGCTTGCGGATATAATTCATGCTCTTTGGGGATCTCCATCAAGGCATTAAGCGCCTCATCTTCCTTGTCCACTTCCATCAAGAGGTTCGCCCGGTCCACCACGAGCTGCGCTTCTTCCGGAAACAAATATTGGAGGTGTTCCAACACTTTGATTGCTTCCTCGGCATAACCGATATCTGCCAGCCATTCCGCCAGACCGTACTGCTCGTCTGGATCACTTTTTAATAAATACCGGTCCAGCAACGAATTCAAAGCTTTAGGATCGCCTTGTTCAACTGCTTCCTGTATTTCAATCATACTTGACATTTCATCACCTATTCCCTCAAATTCATATCTTCATCCTACACGAAAGCAGGTTAATAGCATAATAAAAACTCCCCCGAAGGAGAGTCATTTTAAAAGAGAATTCAGTTGATTGATAAAGTCCGGATACGAGACAGAAATACAATCGGGATCGTCCAAAATTACAGCTTCTGAGCTGATCAGGGAAGCAACAGCTGCCATCATACCGAGCCGGTGATCTCCATAAGTCTTCATTTCCGCTCCGGAGAGTTTGGTTGGACCATTGATGATCATGCCGTCGTCAGTCGCTGTGATGTCGGCACCTAGTTTCGACAATTCTGCAACGACTGCCGCTATCCGATCCGTTTCTTTCACACGCAATTCTTCAGCGTCCTTGATGACGGTCGTTCCTTGTGCCTGAGTCGCCAACAAGGCAATGATCGGAATCTCGTCTATAAGACGCGGAATCAGATCTCCTCCGATTTCAGTGCCAGACAATTCACTGGATTCTATCGTCAAATCGGCCGTTCGTTCGCCAGCAACAGCTCGTTCATCAATGCTGAATCGGGCGCCCATCGCCTCAATCACATCGAGAATTCCGGTCCTTGTGGGGTTGATACCTACATTTGTCAGGTGCACTTTACTGTTTTTGGTCAGTAGAGCAGCCGCAATCATAAAGGCGGCAGAAGAGATATCGCCTGGAACGCTCACATGCGCCGCAGAGAGCTTCTGTCCGCCTTCTAGTTCTATCCTGCCAGGTGACTGTTGAAGCCTTGCACCGAAATGCTGAAGCATGATTTCAGTATGGTCTCTTGATGCCACCGGCTCAATGATGGTCGATTTGCCCTCAGCCTGCAAAGCTGCCAACAAAACGGCCGACTTTACTTGAGCACTTGCTACAGGCATCGTATAGTCGATGGCATTTAATCGGGTTCCCTGCACTGCTAGAGGCGTAAATTGGCCGTCTTGTCGTCCTCGAATATCTGCACCCATTCTTCTCAACGGTTCAATGATTCGCTTCATTGGCCGTCTTGCTATAGATGCATCTCCCGTCATGACAGAATGGAACGAGGTGCCTGCAAGCAGTCCGAGCATCAATCGTGTCGTAGTTCCGGAGTTCCCCGTATACAGGACCTCTGAAGGCTCTACCCATGAATCGAATCCTTCGCTCCGGATTTCCACCAGTTCCCCTTCCAGTTGAATGTCCACTCCAAGTTTCCGGAAACAATCAATCGTGCTCAGGCAGTCGTCTCCCAAAAGGAATCCATCAATCGTGGTTTTTCCAACTGCCATGGCTCCGAACATGACGGCGCGATGCGAAATCGATTTGTCTCCAGGAACTTGAACAGTACCTGTTAATGCCGGGCTTGAATAAGTTAACGTTAATGACATATCGATGACATCCTCTCAGGAAATATAGGAATCGTAAACAGTTCTTCTATTGATGCAATTTCTTGCACGCTCTCGGTCTTCCGAGGTTTGAAAGCTTATCACTAAAATACCAAAAACATCTTCTCGAGTTTCCAAAATACGCAAGTTCACTATGCTGATTTCTTCTTCGGCCAGATAACCGGTCAATTCTGAAATCACTCCCGGAACATCCGGAACGTCAATGTATAAATCGAACACTGAGAATAATGCTCCATGGCCTGCAATCGGCAGTTCATCCCGAACTTCTTTAGCCTGGTGAAAATACTGCTGGATCGGTCCTGGTTCATTTGCTGTCAACAGACTTTTCAGCTTTTCCATCTCAGACATCCAATTCGTTAACTGTTCGATAATCATGCCATTATTTTGGGTCGTAATATCCCGCCACATTTCCGGATTTGAAGAGGCGATTCGAGTGATGTCCCGGAATCCTCCAGCAGCAAGTTGCCGTGCAAACGGGTTATGCTGATCTTCTTTATGCAGTTGGTGTACGAGCGACGCCGCAATCAAATGCGGAAAATGGCTGACAATTGCCGTCAGGTGGTCATGCTCAGGCGCAGACAGAATTTTCAACTTCGCTTTTGTAACAGATAAAAGGTGTTTTAAAGATTCGACATTTTCTTGCGTGGCAGTCGTTGCAGGCGTCAAAATATAAAAGGCATTTTCAAATAAGACTTCTTTTGCAGCCTCGACCCCGCTTTTATGGGAACCGGCCATCGGATGCCCCCCGATGAATGGATATTTCATTTCTTTTGCAGCTTCCATAATCTGCAATTTCGTGCTGCCGGTGTCGGAGAGAATGACATGATCCAATAAATCCCAATATTTGCTTTGCTCCATCAATTTCAGGGTGGCTCCAACCGGTGTAGCGAATATGATAAAATCCGCTTCTGCGGCTGCACGTTCAAGCGAAGGCGGAGAACTGTGGATAATCCCCATCTTAAAAGCTTTCCGAGCGGTCAATGGATCTGCGTCATAACCTGCTACTTGAATGCCTTCGTGACGCTGCAGCGCTTTGGCAAGAGAGCCGCCGATCAAACCCAGTCCGATAATCAACACATGCGATTTCACGAGGAACTCACCTTGCTGTCTTTAACCAAATCCGGTCTCAGTTTTATTGCCTCATTTAAATAGACGTGCTCAATCTCTTTTTGGCTGACTTCCGTATTTACATGCATCATGACACGAATGCAGAGGGGCAATCCCCCCGGGACGTCCATTTCACGTGTGCCCATAATCGGGACGTATGTCCAGTTTTCAATCGTCCGGACCGCTTTAGCGGGAAATGCGGAAGAAAGGTCATTCGTCGTAGAGATTATGACAGATGCCACATTTTCCGGATCGATTTTATTCTTTTCATTCATTTCCATAATCAGCCTTTTTGTTTCTTTCAGAATTTCTGCCGGCTGATCTGCAGAAACAGTAGTTGCGCCTCTTATTCCACGGATCATTACAGCACCTCCCCGATTTTCTTCACTAATTCACTATAGGCTTTTTCAGCTCTTGGTTCTTCCAGATCTTCCATAAATGGCAATCCTGTTTTTTCGAGTAATACGAATGACAAAGATCCTTTGGAAGATTTCTTATCTTTTTTCATAAAAGGCAACAATTGATCGAATGTGATCTCTTGCAGTTTCGCAAGCGGATAATTATTGGTGCTGCACCATTCCAAATATTCGTCGAACTTTTCATGGTCCGATAACAGCAATGCATAAGCCATTCCGATAGCCACCGCTTCGCCGTGGGTGATTCTTCCGTACCCGAGGTGGGCTTCTATCGCATGGGCCAACGTATGGCCGAAGTTTAAAAATTTGCGCACTCCACCTTCAAATTCATCTTCTTCAACGATGGCCGCTTTAACGGCAATTCCTTTTTCCAGATGGCCCATCAGCTCATCGTTCGACAAATGATCCAGCTCTCGAATATTCAACAGCTCTTCAAGCCACTGACTGCTAGAAATCCATGCATGCTTTATCACTTCGGCCATTCCTGACCTGACTTCTGCCGTTGGCAGCGTTTCAAGCAACTTAACATCATATAAAACCGCAATCGGCTGGTAAAAAGTACCAATCATATTCTTCCCTGACGGATGGTTGATGGCCGTTTTGCCGCCAACGGCACTGTCATGGGCAAGTATCGTGGTGGGCAGTTGCATATAGGGAATTCCCCTCATAAAAGTGGAAGCTACAAAGCCAGCCACATCCCCAGTTGCCCCTCCACCAAAAGCAAGGAGAACTGTTTTTCTTGAACACTCTTCAGTTAACAGAAAGCTGTGACAATCCATATAAGTTTCGATTGATTTGGCTTGTTCCCCCGCAGGGATTTTCAAAATACTTACTGAATAATCCTGCAGGAAAGAAAGCAAATACTCAAGATGAAGAGCGGCGACTTTTTCATCGGCTACAATCACCAATTTGTCTGCCGCATCCATAAATTTCTTATACGTCCCGCTTAACTCTTTGTAAGCCCCTTGACCGATATGGACATTATAAGGCTGACCCGACTCCACTCTTAACGTCTTCATTTTCTAGAACCCCTTTGTATATTCCAAATAGTTCCGGACATTCTCTTGCAAGCGGGGCATTTGGTCCGCATCGAACTGTTCCAGCAGTGCATTGGCTGTTTCCCATGCTACAACATGCTCGGCAACTATTGACGCCGCTGGCACTGCGCAGCTGTCAGAACGTTCAATGCTTGCTTGAAACGCTTCTTTGGTTTCAATATCAACACTCTGCAATGGTTTATATAAAGTGGGAATCGGTTTCATGACACCTCGTACCATTATCGGCATACCAGTCGTCATGCCTCCTTCAAACCCGCCTAAATTGTTTGTTTTGCGTGTATATCCGGTTTGCTCGTTCCATTGAATTTCATCGTGAACTTCACTTCCCGGTCTTCTAGCCATCTCAAATCCAAGTCCGAACTCCACGCCTTTAAAAGCATTGATGCTCATGATTCCTGCTGCGATTTTGGCGTCAAGTTTACGGTCATAATGAACATAGCTGCCGATTCCCGCTGGCATTCCTTCCACAATCACTTCCACGGTTCCGCCGATGGAATCGCCATTCTTTTTAGTTGCGTCAATCAAATCGGTCATTTCTTTTGTAACTGAAGGATCTGCGCAATATACTGCATCGTTTTCGACGATTTCACGAATTTCAGCAGCAGTTTTTCCAAGATAGCTCTCAGGATTCACTTTGATTCCTCCGATTTCAGTGACATGGGAGACAATCTCAACGCCCAACTGGGATAATAACTGCTTAGCAACTGCCCCCACTGCTACTCTTACCGTGGTTTCGCGTGCTGAAGAACGTTCCAAAACATTCCGGAGATCCCGGTGGCCATACTTCATACCGCCATTCAAGTCTGCATGTCCCGGGCGGGGACGTGAGATCTGGCGCTTCACCTCGTCTGTTTCGTCAATGGGCTCTATCCCCATGACATTGGTCCAATGCTTCCAATCATCGTTTTTTACAACTAAAGCGACTGGGGATCCAAGTGTTTTTCCGTGTCTGACGCCGGAAACGATCTCCACCGTATCTTTCTCGATCTGCATTCTTCTGCCTCGGCCATGACCGCCTTGGCGCCTCTTAAGTTCTTTGTTGATCATTTCTGCTGTCAGCGGCATTTGTGCTGGCAGTCCTTCTATTATTGCGGTCAATTGAGGACCATGTGATTCTCCCGCTGTTAAATAACGCATATACACTTTCTCCCTTCAACTCGCTAAAGTATTTATGTATCACTATAACATAGAGCATTTCGTGATTTCTATTAGAAAAACCAGAATAATTGAAACTTCATCCTAAAGCATTGTGGCTGAATCAAGTGATTATTTCTTCGCCATCTGTTTTTATCCAAAAAAAAAAAGCAGCATGGCTGCTTTTTCAGGATTAGTTAACCCAGTTGTTCATCGTTTTTTCGTAAGAAACCAATTCTTCTTGTTTGAAGAACAAACCGATTTCACGCTCAGCGCTCTCAGCTGAATCAGAACCGTGAATCATGTTTTTCCCGACAGTTACTGCGAAGTCTCCACGGATTGTTCCTGGAGCCGCATCTTTAGGGTTAGTAGCGCCCATCATATGGCGTGCTGTCAAGATTACGTTTTCGCCTTCCCATACCATTGCGAATACAGGACCGGAAGTGATGAATTCAACCAATTCACCGAAGAAAGGACGCTCTTTGTGCTCGCCGTAATGCTCTTCAGCCAACTCAGCAGGAATTTGCATCAATTTAGCACCTGCAAGATGATAACCTTTTTTCTCAAAACGTGCTACGATTTCACCGATTACGTTGCGCTGAACGCCATCAGGTTTTACCATTAAAAATGTTTTTTCCAATTTGAACACTCCTTTGTTAATAGCTCGGGCATAGTGCCCACCTTAAAAAATACTATCATTGTCGCCTTATTTGTCAACTGCCTGCCTAAAACTTTCTTTTGCCGATGAAAAAAGCAATTTT
>DATHVY010000323.1:0-15886 GCA_035461045.1 Planococcus sp. (in: firmicutes) | reverse complement strand
CGGCGGGGATTATGAAGACATCATGAAGTCGCTCGACAGCGTCATCGAAACCAACAGCTGGATCGACACGGACCGGCTCGGCGTTACAGGCGGCAGCTACGGCGGGTTCATGACGAACTGGATCGTCAGCCACACGAACCGCTTCCAAGCTGCGGTGACGCAGCGTTGTATTTCCAACTGGATTTCGTTCTTTGGTGTGTCGGATATCGGCTATTACTTCAGCGACTGGCAAATCGGAGCGGATATGACGGATGTCGATACGCTTTGGAAACATTCACCGTTAAAATACGCGAAGAATGTTGAAACGCCATTATTGATCCTGCATTCTGAAAATGACTTCCGCTGCCCGATCGAACAATCCGAGCAGCTGTACATCACACTTAAAAGCATGGGCAAGGAAACGGAATTCGTCCGCTTCCCGGAAGCCGACCATAACCTGTCGCGCACCGGCAAACCGAATCTGCGTTACGTAAGACTGGAACAGATCACCGGTTGGATGGAAAAATACTTGTAAAATGAATCGAGAAAGGGCTGCCTGGCATTCAGGCAGCCCTTTTTGAGTGCGGTTATTGATTTGTTTGCGATATATTGATTTTATTTGCGATATTCCCGATTTATTTGCGCAAGCAATAAAATCGCTCATAAAAAAGCCGCGCAGACCTGCGCGGCTTTCCCAATTTTATTTTCCTTTAAATACGGGTTTGCGTTTTTCGCCAAACGCCAATAGTGCTTCTACACGGTCTTCTGTAGGAATCGTGATTTCATAAGCTTTTCTTTCGATCTGCAGACCGGTCTGCAGATCAGCATTCATGCCGTTCTTAATCGCGAATTTCGCCTGTTGCAGAGCAATGGGTCCGTTCGCCAGCATGGAGTCCGCAAAGTCCCCGGTCACCTGCGCCAAGTTGTCGCGGCGCACGACTTTGGTCACCAGTCCATACTCCAATGCTTCGGTGCTTTTCAGACGGCGCGCAGTCAGGATCAACTCCAGTGCTTTGGATTCACCGATGAGGCGTGGCAGGCGCTGAGTTCCGCCGGCACCTGGTATAATCGCCAACCCGGTTTCCGTCAGCCCGAGAAGCGTGTCGTCTGCAACAATCCGGAAGTCGCAGGCCAACGCCAGTTCCATTCCGCCGCCAAAAGCAAAGCCATTAATCATGGCGATGGTCGGCTGCGGCAAGTTTTCGATGGTGGTGAAGACTTCGCCAATTTTATAGATGTTGCGCTTCACGTGCTGCTCGGTCAATGTTTTGCGTTCTTTCAAATCGGCGCCTACGCTGAAGGCTTTTTCTCCGGCTCCGGTGAAAACCACCACGCGGATATCCGGGTTGATACGGATTGCTTCAACCACTTGCCCAAGTTCGCTCAGCATGTCGTAATTAAATGCGTTCATCGAGTCTGGCCTGTTGAGCGTAATAAAAGCCAGGTTGCCACGTTGTTCGTAATGAATTGTGTCCATTTTCATCCCCCTTATTGATCAAACCATCCGTTAAAAACATACCACTTTTTGGACTATTCCGCCATCAGACTCTATAATAAAGCACAGAGGAGGGACGCATACTCATGAATCAGATTGCCATCATCCGCATTTATCGAATTGTCTTTATGGCAGTTAAATTTTATTTCCAAGCAGCAGTTTTTCAAAAGCGGCATCGTGGCAATTGGACCCCGCTTATAGAAGAGAAGTGGGAAAAGCTTGTGACAAAGCAGGCCAGGCAATATAAAGTGTTGGCGTTGAAACTCGGAGGCCTCATGATCAAAATGGGACAATTCCTTGCAACGCGTGCAGATATTATGCCTCCATCATTTCTATTGGAACTCGAAGGATTAACCGACCGTGTTCCATCCGTTGATCGGGAAGCGATTGTAAAAGTAATTGAAGAAGAGTGGAACACTCCATATGCTACCTATTTGATGGACCTATCCGAGTCGGCAGTGGCCTCGGCTTCGATCGGCGAAGTGTATAAAGGGATTTTGAAAGATGGTACGGAAGTGGCTGTGAAAATCCAGCGGCCTGGAACCGACCGGATACTGCGGGCCGACTTCAAAGCGATCCGGGTGATTATCTGGTTGGCGAAGACCTTCACTTCGTTCAACAAACAACTCGATTTCCAGAAATTATACGTCGAAATGACGGACACAATCGGCGCTGAATTGAATTATTTGCAGGAACTCAAAAGCGGCCGCGCGTTCATGGATCGTTTTGGCGAAATGGATGGCATCCGTTTCCCGCTTTTTTATGATGATCTTTCCACCCGACGGGTACTCGTGATGGAGTGGATAGAAGGAAACCACATCACAGATCTGGCTTTTATTGAAAAACACGGGCTGGACCGCTTTGAAATCTCTGAGCGCCTGTTTATTTTATTCCTTGAACAAGTGCTTTATGGGGGCCAGTTCCATGCCGATCCGCACAGCGGCAATATTCTGCTGGAGCCGGATGGCACGATTGTCCTGATCGATTTCGGCATGACAGGCACAATCAAGCAATCGGATGCACAAGCGGTGCTCCGGATTGCAGAAGGCATTATCTTCAAGAATTACGACCAGGTGCTCGATGCACTGGAAGACTTGAATTTTCTTCTTCCGAACGCAGATCGCGCATTATTGAGCGATACGATTTCGCGGTTGGTCGCGGCCTATGAGTCCAATGAATTGACGCAGATGGACAGCTTTGTGGTCGAACGGCTGTTCAAGGATTTACAGAACATTGTCCGCACCCAGCCGGTTCAGCTGCCTTCGGAATTTGCTTTCTTCGGACGTGCCACTTCGATCTTTGTCGGCGTGTTGCACATTCTGAATCCGAATGTGGATTTGCTGGGGCTTGCCCGCCCGCGTGTGCTGGAATGGGCGGCTACGCAAAAAGACGGCAAACGGATAATCGGCAAGGAAGATGTTTTCCGTTGGGTGCTCAACGCTTCCGGACCGTGGCGTCTTTTGCCTCAAAAAGTCATCAACTATTTGGAAGAACCCGAACGGCTCCGGCATTATTATGAAAATCGTGACGGACGGGAGCGGGACATGCGCCGCAATCTGCAGAGCCGGATGTTCGCTGGAATCTTCACGATTTTGTCTTTCGTAGGCATCTCGCTTGGAGCATGGTTCTGGCACGAACCTTTCCTGTGGGTTTCTTCCGCTTTCTTTGTCGGTTCCCTGTGGGTTTACCGATCCATCAAATAACTTTCCTAATTGAAAACGAAAGATCCAGACGAAATTATCGTCTGGATCTTTTTTGGTCTTGCTATTTTTCTGAAAGAGAGTAAAATGAAAAATAAGAACAAGTGTTCCCTTTTAAGGAGGTGTAAACATGCCATTGATCTCACAGGAGGAAATTGTCCATTTTGAAAATATGATTTACTTGCCAATGGTGATCATCATTTTGGAAAGGGACCGGGAAGTGATTGAAAAAGGCCACTTCAAATTGAAGAGACCTTACTTGGAACTGATTGATGGGGCCATCAGGCAATTGAACAAGGAGTTGCAGGAGACTAAAATCCATATGCGCAAGCATCATATGAAGATGTTGCGGGGGCAAGGCGATGATACCTTTACTGAATATGTATTTTATCACGGAGGCTATGAAGACCACCGCCGTTATTTGAATCTGCGCCTCAGAAATCGTGTAGAAGAGTTGATGGGCGTGTATTTTGCAATAGCGGCCAAAGAGCGTTAATCCGAGGGATATTGCTTCCGTGATGGATAGCTGCGTTGCGCGACGTACGTCATGTGATGTTTGTGCCTGTCCTGTGCATTTTTAAAATATCTCCGGAGAGAACCGGCAAAAGAATGCTGGTTGCGCAAAGCGATGGGTGAGACGTCAAGCTCGACGTGCTGCCCGTTGCTCAGAAACACGGTGCTGCCTTTTCCTGTATCGTCACTGTCGATCAGATCAACCGCATCAAAGTTCAACCACACCGCATCTCTGTTTTTAGGTGAGTGGGTCGGAAAGAAAACAAGCGGCTCACCGTAGTACTCGCCGATAATGACAGGGGGCTTGTGTTTAACTCCCACCGCTTTCTGTGAATAGAGGGTAGCACTCTCCAAGCTTCCTCTATAAAAAGAACAGGAACTCGAAACGATTTTGTAAAGGGATTCCTCTACGACAAACTCGCCCCGGTCCTCTATAACATGTGTCCAAATGCGATGACCGTCAACATAGGGCAGGAGTGCATATGTATTGCTGCACACGACATATGAAGAAGTCGGGTAATCCTTTTTACCCATGATAAAACACCCCCATAATTTACTTTACATACATTATTATAATAAAATATGGAAGTTATGCAATCTTTTTAATGAGAAAATATTTTTTCTTCAATCTCGTTGGAATTTTCAAAAAACAATTGATTCTTGTGGGAGTTATCATGTATACTAATGAAAAGCATTCGGGGTGAGGAAGAATGGAAAACTATTATTCTTATGCTGATTTCATGAAAGCGATGGCTCAAACAAAAAAAATTACTGAAGCGGAAAAGTTGCTCAATGATATTTATCTGGATTTATTCCTGAAACATATCCACCGCTCGCAACAGGAAGCACAGCTCATGACCCTTATCGATGAAGCCCTGGATAATAATGATCGACAAGCATTCAGCGAGTTCACGGCGCAATTGCAGACATTAAAACGAGAAGAATCCTAATATTCAATCAAACCGTTCCTTTGGGACGGTTTTTTATTTGCGGATTTTCAGGCCGGCATCAATGAGATTATGCGTCGGTTTATTGACAGTACAATATTGCTGAAGGGATTAATTCGGCTGGAACGCGCAAAAAAACATACGTTCGCTTTTTGTTAGTGGATTTTTAGGGCATATGTTAAAATAGAAGTATTGAAAGAACGGGAGGACATCTTAAATGAAACAGGAATTCAATCTTCAGGCACCATACGAGCCTGCAGGAGATCAGCCGCACGCAATCGCCGAACTGACCAAAGGCATCATCAACGGCAAGAGGTGCCAGACGTTGCTTGGAGCTACAGGTACAGGGAAGACTTATACCATGTCGAACGTGATTCAGCAGGTGAAAAAACCGACGCTGGTCATGGCCCACAATAAAACCTTGGCGGGACAATTATACAGCGAGTTCAAGGAATTTTTCCCGGACAACGCCGTTGAATATTTCGTCAGTTACTATGATTATTATCAACCGGAGGCATATGTTCCGCAATCGGATACGTTCATTGAAAAAGATGCCAGTATCAATGATGAAATTGATAAGCTTCGCCACTCGGCGACATCCTCGTTATTTGAACGGGATGATGTGATCGTCATTGCTTCGGTTTCCTGCATTTACGGTCTTGGTTCTCCAAAAGAATACCGGGAACTGGTTGTATCCCTTCGAAAGGGAATGGAGATCGAACGCAACCAGCTATTGAGAAAACTTGTGGATGTCCAGTATGAGCGCAATGACATCAATTTTATACGGGGGACATTCCGTGTCAGAGGGGATGTCGTGGAAATCTTCCCGGCTTCACGCGATGAAAAATGTTTGCGTGTGGAGTTTTTTGGTGATGAAATCGACCGTATCCGAGAAGTGGATGCATTGACGGGTGAAATCATGGGAGAGCGGGAACATGTAGCCATCTTCCCGGCTTCCCACTTCGTAACCCGCGAAGATAAAATGGTCAAAGCGATTGAAAACATCGAGATCGAGCTGGAAGAACGGTTGAAGGAAATGCGTGCAGAAGACAAGCTGCTTGAAGCACAGCGACTTGAACAGCGCACACGCTATGACCTGGAAATGATGCGAGAGATGGGCTTTTGTTCAGGGATCGAAAACTATTCGCGCCACTTGACGCTGCGCCCTGCAGGAGCACAACCGTATACCCTGATTGATTATTTCCCGGAAGACTTCCTATTGGTGGTGGACGAAAGCCATGCAACTTTGCCACAGGTAAGGGGGATGTTCAATGGTGACCAAGCCCGGAAAAAAGTGCTGGTCGACCATGGTTTCCGTCTGCCGTCAGCTATGGACAACCGTCCGTTGACGTTTGACGAATTTGAAAAGCATATCCACCAGGCTGTTTTCGTGTCAGCGACGCCGGGCCCTTATGAAATGGAACATACACCTGAGATGGTCGAGCAGATCATCCGCCCGACAGGACTTCTTGACCCGACCATTGAAGTCCGTCCGATCGAAGGGCAGATTGATGATTTAATGGAGCAAATCCGCGAGCGTACGGAACGCAAAGAGCGGGTATTGGTGACGACCTTGACGAAGAAGATGTCCGAAGATTTAACAGCTTATTTAAAAGAAGCGGGGATCAAAGTGAATTACCTGCATTCGGAAATCAAAACATTGGAGCGGATTGAAATTATCCGGGAACTGCGGATGGGCGTTTACGATGTTCTTGTCGGCATCAATTTGCTCAGGGAAGGACTGGATATCCCTGAAGTTTCACTCGTGACCATTCTTGATGCGGATAAAGAAGGGTTCCTGCGTTCTGAACGTTCGCTTATCCAGACGATGGGCCGGGCTGCGAGAAATGCAAACGGGCACGTTATCATGTATGCTGACAGAATTACAGACTCCATGCAAAAAGCGATAGATGAAACCACACGGCGCCGTACCATACAGGCTGCATACAATGAAAAACATGGGATTACACCGATTACCATTAAGAAGAAAATACGGGAAGTTATCCGTGCCACAGCAGCAGCTGAAGATGCGGAAGAATATGTTTCAAAAGCGGTAGCCGGCAAAAAGTTGAAAAAAGAAGACCGGATGAAGCTGATATCATTGCTCGAATCAGAGATGAAGGAAGCGGCAAAAGCGCTCGATTTCGAACGGGCAGCCGAGCTTCGTGATACCGTCCTTGAATTGAAAGCGGAAGGGTGATCGGAATTGAAAAACCAGGAAATTCGTATACAGGGTGCACGTGCCCATAATCTGAAAAATATCGATGTGGTCATACCGCGCGACAAGCTCGTGGTCATGACCGGACTGTCGGGGTCAGGAAAGTCATCCCTGGCATTCGACACCATTTATGCGGAAGGGCAGCGCCGTTATGTGGAATCTTTGTCCTCATACGCCCGCCAGTTCCTGGGACAAATGGACAAGCCGGATGTGGATTTGATCGAAGGGCTTTCACCCGCTATCTCGATCGACCAGAAAACAACAAGCAAAAACCCACGGTCCACAGTGGCGACAGTCACAGAAATCTATGACTATATGCGACTGATGTTCGCGCGAATCGGCAAACCGATCTGCCCGAATCACGGTGTAGAAATTTCTTCTCAGACCATCCAAGAAATGGTGGACAGGCTTGTTGTTTATCCTGAAAGAACAAAGATGCAAATTTTGGCGCCAATTGTTTCAGGCCGCAAAGGCACACACGCCAAGACGCTTGAAGACATCAAAAAACAGGGCTATGTTCGTGTGCGGGTCAATGGTGAACTGATTGACCTGGATGATGAAATCACGCTCGACAAAAATAAAAAACATTCCATTGAAGTGGTGATCGACCGCATCATCATGAAGGAAGGCGTCGCGGCAAGGCTCAGTGATTCTTTGGAATCCGCCTTGCGCCTTGCAGACGGACGCGTGCTGGTTGATGTCATGGAACAGGAGGAATTGCTGTTTAGTGAGCATCACGCCTGCCCGATTTGCGGATTTTCCATCGGCGAGCTGGAACCGCGCATGTTTTCATTTAACTCACCATTCGGGGCATGCCCCGAATGCGACGGTTTAGGGCTTAAGCTGGAAGTGGATCCAGACCTGGTGGTACCGGATTGGAGCCTTAGTTTGAAGAAAGGCGCCATCCAACCCTGGGTTCCCACTAGTTCCCAATACTATCCGCAACTGCTGGAAGCAGTATGCAAACATTACAAGATTGACATGGATATAGCAGTCAGTGATTTGCCGGAAGAACATATCAACATCATTATGAGAGGGTCCGGCAACGACAAAATCCGGTTCCGATATGAAAATGACTACGGACAGATCCGCGATAACCATATTCATTTTGAAGGGGTTCTGTCGAACGTAGATCGCAGATACAGAGAAACCAGTTCCGATTATATCCGCGAACAGATGGAGAAATACATGGGGCAACAGCCTTGTCCAACTTGTGAAGGGTATCGGCTGAAACCGGAATCATTGGCGGTTAAGCTCAACGGCCTGCATATCGGGACTGTATCTGAATTCTCGATTATTGAAGCCGACCGATTTTTTGAAGGTCTTGAACTATCCGAAAAAGACATGCAGATTGCCAAGCTCATCTTGCGGGAAATTCGCGAGCGCGTTGGATTCCTCATTAACGTAGGCCTCGATTACCTGACATTGAATCGGGCATCGGGCACGCTCTCCGGTGGGGAAGCGCAGCGAATCAGATTGGCGACCCAAATCGGTTCCAGGCTGACTGGCGTGTTATATATTCTGGATGAGCCATCCATCGGCCTTCACCAGCGGGATAATGACCGGCTCATTCAAACATTGAAGAGCATGAGAGATATCGGCAATACACTCATCGTAGTCGAGCACGATGAAGATACGATGCTGGCAGCTGATTACTTGATTGATGTCGGTCCGGGTGCCGGAGTGCACGGCGGAGAGATTATTGCAGCGGGTACCCCGGAGAAAGTCATGAAGAGCCGAAAGTCGTTGACCGGGCAATATTTGAGCGGCAAAAAGTTCATTCCCTTGCCGGCAGAACGCCGAAAGCCGGATGGGCGAAACATTTCTATCCGAGGAGCCAACGAAAATAATTTAAAAAAAGTGGACGTCGACATTCCTTTAGGGTTATTCACCGCTGTAACAGGCGTGTCTGGGTCGGGAAAAAGCACATTGATCAACGAAATTCTTTATAAATCGCTGGCACATAAATTGAACAGGGCTAAAGCGAAACCGGGCAAGCATGTTTCAGTGGAAGGCATCGAGGCATTGGAAAAGGTGATTGAAATTGACCAGTCGCCGATTGGGCGGACCCCTCGGTCGAATCCCGCCACGTATACGGGTGTTTTTGACGATATCCGGGATGTTTATGCAACGACGAATGAAGCCAAGGTGCGTGGCTATAAGAAAGGCCGCTTCAGTTTTAATGTCAAGGGTGGCCGCTGTGAAGCCTGCCGCGGTGATGGTATTATTAAAATAGAAATGCACTTCCTGCCGGATGTTTACGTGCCATGCGAAATCTGCCAGGGCAAAAGATACAACCGGGAAACGCTGGAAGTGAGTTATAAGAACAAAAATATCGCCGATGTATTATCCATGACAGTGGAGGATGCCTATGCATTCTTTGAAAACATCCCGAAAATCAACCGCAAGCTGAAGACGATCGTGGATGTTGGCCTCGGCTATATTACCCTAGGACAGCCGGCAACCACTCTGTCCGGCGGTGAAGCTCAGCGGGTCAAGCTGGCTTCCGAGCTGCACAAACGCTCGAATGGCAAATCGTTCTATATACTGGATGAACCGACGACCGGCCTTCATGCGGATGACATCTCGCGGCTATTGCAAGTCCTGCAGCGCCTGGTGGAGAATGGCGATACCGTTCTTACCATTGAACACAACCTCGATGTCATTAAAACCGCTGACCACATCATCGATCTTGGTCCGGAAGGCGGCGATAAAGGAGGAACGATCCTGGCTGTAGGAACTCCTGAGGAAATTGCGGAAGTAAACGCGTCTTATACCGGTAAATACTTGAAGCCCATTCTTGAGCGGGATCGCGGCCGTATGGAGGCACTTGTCAAAACCGCCTCAAGCAGGAAAAAACGCGCAAAGTGAAACTTCCTGTATAATGAAACGTATCAATAACAAGAAACATTAACGCAGATGTTGTTTAGCTTCAGCGGCTTCTGCCGCTTCTGCTTTTATTCAACAGATGAGATTAAGAGGAGGCCACATACATGCAAAGTGAAAAAGAACGCATATTGGATATGGTTGAACAGGGCACAATTTCTGCAAGAGAGGCTGTTGAATTATTAAGAGCCATCGACGGCGGGGACTCGTCACGGGAACAATCCTTCGGTCGCAATGAATCTCGAGAAAAACGCAGACGGCCAGGTTTCTTCAGACCGGAAGACGTCTTTAAGAAAATGTCGAAAGATTTTTCGAAAGACTTCTCAAAAGACTTTTCAAAAAATGTATCTAAGGATTTCAACCAGCTGGGTGACCGGATGATGCATTTCATGAACACTTCGGTAAGTAAGTTAAAATCGATGGAATTCGATTCTCCATTTGGGGAAGCGATTCAGTTTACGCATACGTTCACACCGGATCAGGCGAATGTCAACGAAATCATTGCTGATATCGCCAACGGCCAACTTGAAATTTACCGTTCACAGGAAGAGGAAAGCCTGCGAGCTGTTGTAAATGTAAAAGCCTATCGCTCCGAGTCGGAAGAACAGGCGAAAAGCGAATTCCTCGATAAATTCGTATTTATTGCGGATCACGATAAATTGCGCATCATCAGCGATTTGAAAACAACTCAAGTCAATGTCGTCCTGTATGTTCCACATAAGCAATATGAACAAATTACGGCGCGTTTGTTTAATGGAGGATTTACGTTAAAACGGATTGACGTTGACCGTCTTCGTGTAAAAACTGCGAACGGCAAAATCGATGTCAAAACGGTGGAATTTGACAGCGCAGAGCTTGAAACGGCAAACGGACCGATTCAGGTAATGGAAGTTAAAGGAAAAGACCTGGATGCAGAAACTTTGAATGGCCGGATTTATGCAGATGGCGACGTTCAAACGATGGAAACTAAATCCTTGAACGGCAATGTCGTAGTGACATCCCGTTGCAAAGAAGCCCGGAAAGTAGCAGCAAAAACGCTGGCTGGGAATGTGGAACTCTATATTCCATCCCATTTGCCATTAAGAGGGGAAGCAACTTCGAACCTCGGCAAAATTGATGTTCTGTTATCAGATGTGGATCACACCCATGAACAGGGACAATTCATGCAAAAATCTGTCCGCTTTGACAAGGAAGCGGGAGAAGCTGTTGCAGCTCCACTGCTAGTTTATGGTGAAACAAAAACAGGATCAGTATTGGTCCGTTATTTAACAGTAGAATAGAAAGAAGGCGGCATCAGGTTCATTTCTGATGCCGTCTTTTTTGGATTTGAATGAATGCGGGTTGAATCAACATCGTTTGAAGCGATGTTGAAACTAGGATAAGCTTTAAATAATGATTCTCAGTTCAAGCTGGGTTTAGTTAATAAGGGAGGACGAGTACGTGGATGGAAAAATGAAACTGCCAGAAGATATTAAAGATACATACAAGAAGTTGATAGCATCTTCAAAAGTGCAAAGTGGACTTTCTTTTATTAAAAAAGATCATGATAAGACAGTGAAAGAACAAATTGCCCTCACTGAAATTCCAGCGCCACCGTTTAAAGAAACAGTTCGAGCCGACGAATATATGAAAAAGCTTGAGGCATTGAACCTTAGTGATGTTAGAAAAGATGCAGAAGGCAATGTATACGGAGTCCGCAGGGGAACTTCTAATGGACCTAAGTTGGTGGTCACAGCGCATTTGGACACGGTGTTTCCGGAAGGGACTGACACTTCCGTGTCAGAAAAAAACGGCATTCTTTATGCGCCGGGGATTGGCGACGATACAAGAGGATTGGCGGAGCTTCTAGCGGTAGTAAGAGCTTTGGACGAAGCTGGGATCGAAACGGAAGGAGATCTTATCTTTGGCGGTACAGTCGGAGAAGAAGGAGCCGGGGATTTGCGTGGAGTAAAAGCTTTTTTCAATGAAAACCACGATATTGATGGGTTTATTTCGATGGATGGCCCTGGCTTTGACCGAATCATCTATTTGGCGACCGGCAGTTTTCGCTATAAAATTACTTATAAAGGGCCAGGAGGCCACAGCTTCGCGGCATTCGGCACTCCAAGCGCGACGCATGCTTTGGGGAGAGCGATAGCAGCCATCGCGGATTTGGAGACTGCAGCGGATCCGAAAACCACGTTCTCGGTCGGTGAAGTGGTTGGCGGCACTTCGGTAAATGCCATTGCCCAGGAAGCAAGTATGACGGTGGACTTGCGATCAAACGATCAGCAAGCGCTGGCGGAACTGGAAGAAAGGTTTCTTCATATCGTCAAGCAAGCTGCGGCAGATGAAAACAGCCGCTGGCAAGATGACCGCATATCAGTCGAAGTGGAACGGTTCGGCAACCGGCCTTCCGGAAGTCAGCTCGCGGATTCACTCATGGTTCAGACCGCTTGTGCCGCAGTGGAGTCGATTGGTAGCAGCGCACAACTATGCGAACCAAGCAGCACGGATGCAAACTACCCAATCAGTATCGGCGTTCCGGCCATTACCATCGGACTTGGCGGCGAGTTTGGAAGTGCCCATACATTGGAAGAATGGCACGATCCGACGGAAGCTCATTTAGGAATCCAAAAAAGTTTCATGACGATATTAGGCCTTGCTGGGGTTGATGGCGTCAGCGAAGCGTTATTGAAAAAGGGGAAATAAGAAAAGCTCTGAGGTTGATCCTCAGAGCTTTTGATTTTTACTGGGATATAAGGTGTTCAAAAAAAGGATGGACTGTTTGATCAATTCTTTTAAAACGTCCACTTCCACATCATCGAGTTTGTTGATATAAACGCATGCTTTTCCAGTCGTGTGTTTGCCGAATTTTTGAAGCAATTGTGTGCGCTCGGTGTCTCCTGTTGCAAAATACAAGCTATGCTTCGCTTTACGTGGAGAGAATCCGACGAGCGGTGCGTCACCCTCATGTCCACTGGCATACACATAATGATAGGAGCCGAATCCGATAATGCTGGTTCCCCACATTTTCGCAGGGTAGCCGCTTGTTTCAGTGAAAATCTCCAGCAATTGATAAGCATCGGCTCTTTTGTTCGGATTCTCAACAGACTCGATAAATTCAATGACATCTGCATCCGTTTCTTTCGTCTTTTGCTCATACATAGACAACGATCCTTTCTGAAAAAAGTTTAAGGAGAGACTCGTTCAGTTCTTCTTCAGTATGACAGAAATAATGGAGCGAATAAATTCATTCCATTCGTGCAAAAAAAACACCTCCAGGGTTGAAGGTGTATTTTAACAGGTTTGCTTTTCTATAGGGCATAACAGCCAATACCAAAAACAATGGCTCTGGCACAGTCTCTCCGATAAGATGAAGATTTCAATAGTTGGGCTTCTTCGCGATTGGTCATGAATCCGCATTCGATCAGAATAGCGGGCATGGCCGTATCTCGTAAAACAGCAAAATCCGCATGTTTGATTCCCCGGTTTTTCCGGCCCGTAGACAACACGAGGGCATTTTGGACAAAAGCAGCCAATCGGTTCGATTCGCCCGAAGACTTGTAGTAAGTAAAAGTCTCGATGCCATTAGCCGAATTGAATGCATTGCCGAAAGCGTTAGCGTGGATGGATAGAAAAAGATCAGCACCCATTCGGTTGGCAAGACGGGTCCGTTCCAGCAAAGGGACATCGCGATCCTCCTGGTGGGAAAATATGACAGTGTGGCCATCAAGAACCAATCTTTTTTTCACTTCTTGTGCCACAGCAGAGTTGAACTGGAATTCCCTCAGCTTGCCATCAGGCGAGCGTTTTCCAGGAGTGTTTGGACCATGGCCTGCATCAATGATAATTTTCATGAAATAAATCACCTCCTTTATGATTCAAATAGCGAAAGAGGCGAATAAAGGGGACACGAAAATCTTTAATTTACTCTTTTACGTGTTAAAATAGTAGCTAGCTGTTTGAAAGAGAGCCATTAATGCGAATTTTCATAGAAGAACAGGGGGATATTATGGGACAAGTTACAACAAGGCAAGTGATGGAGATGTTCGAACTGCGGCTTGTAAGCGGCCAGGAGGGCGTCGGCAGACGAATTCCAATCAGCGATATTTCTCGTCCTGGATTGGAGATGGCCGGGTATTTCACGCATTATCCGGCAAATCGCATCCAATTGCTTGGCAAAACAGAGCTGTCATTTTTTGAGCTGCTGGAACCTCATGAAAAAAAAGATCGGATGCTGAAACTTTGCTCAGACGATACACCGGCAATTATTGTTTCACATGATGAGGAAGTGCCCGAAGAATTGATCGATGCCTCCAATAGGAAGCATGTTCCCGTATTGAGCACACGAATGACGACCACACGTTTTTCCAGCTTGCTGACGAATTATCTGGAAAGCCAATTGGCACCCACCACTGCGGTGCATGGGGTGCTTGTTGATATTTATGGCGTGGGGGTTTTGATCACCGGCAAAAGTGGGGTTGGTAAGAGTGAAACTGCACTCGAACTGGTGAAAAAAGGCCATCGCCTGGTTGCAGATGATTGCGTGGAAATCCATCAGGAAGGTGAAAATACCCTGGTCGGACATCCGCCAAAGCTGATTGAGCATTTGCTGGAAATCAGGGGGGTTGGCATCATCGACATCATGACCTTATTTGGTGCCAGCGCGGTACGGACATTCAAACGTATTTCGCTCGTGATCGATTTGGAGTCGTGGGATGCGGATAAATTATATGATCGACTCGGTCTGGAAGAAGAGAAGATGAAAATCATCGATACGGAACTGACCAAACTCACCATTCCAGTGCGTCCTGGCCGAAACCTATCGGTCATCATCGAAGTGGCCGCAATGAACTATCGATTAAAACGGATGGGCGTCAATGCTGCGGAAGAGTTTTCCAGAAGGCTGGACGATGTCATTGCGCAAGATTCAAATTAATGGAACAGGATGGTGTATTTCATGTATTCGATTTTAGCTTCAATAAATCCCATCGCTTTTGAACTCGGACCGCTCGCGGTTCGATGGTACGGAGTGATTATTGCGATGGGAATCGTCATCGCTTTTTTGGTCGGCCAGCGGGAAATGGTTAAACGGGGCCTCCACGCTGATTACCTGACGGATCTTCTCATATGGGCGGTGCCATTGGCAATTGTCGGTGCACGCCTGTATTACGTTATTTTTCAATGGGAAAATTATCAGAATAACCCAGCGGCCATTATTGCCATATGGGAAGGCGGACTGGCCATTCACGGGGCTTTGATCGCCTCGGTCATCGTTGCGTATATCTTTACGAAAAGGCGCAATACTTCATTCTTGAAAGTTGCCGATATTTTAGCTCCGAGTATCTTGATCGGCCAGGCAATTGGCAGATGGGGAAATTTCATCAATCAGGAAGCCCATGGTGGCGAAGTGTCCCGAGCCTTCCTCGAGAATTTGTTTATCCCGGATTGGATCATCAATCAAATG
The DNA here is from genome assembly GCA_035461045.1 of Planococcus sp. (in: firmicutes). Lineage (GTDB taxonomy): Bacteria > Bacillota > Bacilli > Bacillales_A > Planococcaceae > Planococcus. The sequence goes on along the minus strand of DATHVY010000323.1, from coordinate 699 downwards.
TACATAAATGGTGCCTATCACCATCCGACGTTTTTATATGAATCGTTATGGAGTCTGGTGGGAATCATTATTTTGATTCTATTGAGAAACGTGAATCTTGTACGGGGTGAAATATTTTTTTCTTATATCATCTGGTATTCATTTGGACGCTTCTTTATAGAAGGGTTGCGCACAGATAGTTTATATGTAGTAGGTGATCTGCGAGCAGCTCAACTGATTTCGGTCATCTCAATCATCGTTGCAGTGGCTCTGATAATTTACAGACGAGTGACGATAAAGAAGCCTGCGCGTTACAAAGATAAATAGAAAGAAGAGATCGAATGTCAACTTTTAAAAATGGTCTAAAAGCAGGCCTGAAAACTAGCTGGACTTTGGGGAAAATCCTATTCCCAATCACATTGATTGTCACAATGCTCCAATTTACGCCGGTTCTGCCATTTATCATCAACCTGGTGGCGCCGCTGATGAGCCTCTTTGGCTTGAGCGGTGAAGCGGCAATTCCACTCGTGCTTGGGAATGCCTTGAACCTTTATGCAGGCATTGCAGGAATCCTATCAGTGGAGTTGACGGTGAAAGAAGTGTTTATTCTGGCAGTGATGCTTTCTTTCTCGCATAATATATTCATCGAAACCGGTGTGGCGTTGAAGGTCGGCGTGAAGCTATGGGTCGTTCTGGTGGTCCGTTTTGGACTTGCTGCAT
>DATHVY010000322.1:0-4559 GCA_035461045.1 Planococcus sp. (in: firmicutes) | reverse complement strand
ATAACGCGCCCCATGGCTCCGCCAAGTGCATCAATTTCACGAACCACGATGCCTTTCGCCGGTCCGCCAATGGACGGGTTGCATGGCATAAACGCGATCATATCCAAGTTCATCGTCAATGCGAGCGTTTTTGCGCCCATGCGAGCAGAGGCAAGTGCTGCTTCAGCTCCTGCATGTCCCGCTCCTACGACGATGACATCGAACGTGCCTGCTTCAAATTGTGGCATGTTCGTTCATTCCCTTCAAATTTTATTTCCCTAAACAGAACTGGGAGAACAGCTGGTCCAGGAGTCCGTCATCTGCAGTGTCCCCTATGATTTCACCAAGTAATTCCCATGTTCGAGTGACATCGATTTGAATCATATCCACCGGCACATCCATCTCGGCTGCTTCGATGGCGTCGGAGATGGTTTGTCGAGCCTGATGCAATAAAGAAATGTGGCGGACGTTCGAGACGTACGTCATATCCCCTGCTGAAATCTCTCCTTCAAAGAACAAATCAGCGATCGCTTCTTCGAGCTGATCGATGCCTTCTTCTTCTATTAAAGAAGTGGTCACGAGCAAGCGGTTGCCGGCAAGCTTCTGGACCTCTTCCAAATCGATTTTTTGCGGCAAATCGGTTTTATTGATGACCACTATATAATTCATATCCCTTACAGCCTCGAATAACAGCTCATCTTCAGCAGTCAGCTCTTCGGAATAATTCAGTACGTATAAAATCAAATCCGCTTCTTTCAACACTTTGCGTGAACGTTCCACGCCAATGCGTTCCACGATATCTTCGGTTTCCCGAATACCCGCGGTGTCAACTAAGCGAAGCGGTACTCCGCGGACATTGACGTATTCTTCTATTATATCACGGGTGGTACCCGCTATTTCTGTGACAATGGCCTTGTTTTCATGAACCAAACTGTTCAATAAGGAGGATTTCCCGACATTCGGACGTCCGACAATGACGGTGGAAAGCCCTTCTCTTAAGATTTTTCCTTGCGAGGAGGTTTGCAGCAGCTTATCGATCTCGGAACGCACCCATTGCGATTTCTCCAGCATGAGCGGCCGTGTCATTTCTTCCACGTCGTCATATTCCGGATAATCGATGTTCACTTCCATTTGCGCAATCGACTCCAGCAAGGCTTGGCGCAAAGTGCCGATCAGTTTCGACAGCCGCCCTTCCATCTGGTTCAGCGCTACATCCATGGCCCGGTCCGTTTTCGCGCGGATCAAATCCATCACGGCTTCCGCCTGTGATAAATCGATGCGCCCGTTCAGGAAAGCGCGTTTCGTAAATTCTCCGGGTTCCGCAAGCCTCGCACCCGCTCTTAAAACAAGACTGAGCACGCGGTTGACCGAAACAATGCCGCCATGGCAATTGATTTCGATTACGTCTTCCCGGGTGAAGGTTTTGGGCCCTTTCATAAATGAAACCATCACTTCTTCCGCTACTTCTCCTGTTGCCGGATCTTCCAAATGGCCATAATGGATTGTATGGGTCTTTTGCGATGCCAACGCTTTTCCGCTTGGCGCACGGAATATAAGATCCGCAATCCGGATTGCCTCAGGTCCGCTCAAACGGACGATGGCGATGGCTCCTTCGCCGCTCGGTGTGGATATCGCAGCGATAGTATCGAATTCCATGGTCTTCCCTCCTCGATAAAAAAGTTGTCCACATGTGGACAACCGACAAACGTACATGGCTTTCTAACATATTACATTAGCATATCCGCCCCAAAACCGAAAGGGAGACAGCTTGATTTCAAGAACAAAAGCTCTTCGACTAAACTGGGTTGAAATAATTGGGAGAGATTGCACTTTCTTTATCGAATTTTTTATAAATTCTTCATTCTTATTCGATATGAAATTTTTAACAAGCACTTTTTACTTCTTATCAGGCACTTTCTTATTTTCTTCAGGCACTTTTCCCACCTCATTAGGCACTTTCTTGTTTCTAACCAGCACTTTCACTTTCTTCAGGCACTTTTGCCTTCCTATCAGGCACTTTCACCCCTTCAACCAGCACTTTCAATCTTTCATCAGGCATATCACTAAATCCAGCTTGAAAAATCCACCCCACATCTACAAAAAACGGCTGAATCGCGCATGCGATCAGCCATCTATTTTTAAAAATCCAATATGCAAGAAGGCTATTTTAACATCCCATCCACCAAATCTTAGCACCACACCTTCCAGCTGAGCTGCGCCCTGGGGGTGCTGGAGCGGTAAGACGACAAGCAAAGCTTGTCCGGCTTATTGCGGGAAGCACTTCGAATTTTATTTATTTTCTTTTTCACTAAAAAAAGCTTGCCCGAGGGCAAGCCGTGATTTGTTAATTCAAAGGTTCGATGACCAAGTACCGATTCGGATCTTTTCCTTCCGAGTAGGTATCGATATCCATCCTTCTCGATAACGCCTGGTGAATCACTTTCCGTTCATAGGACGGCATCGGTTCGAATTGAACACGGCCTCCGGTCCGAATGGCTTTATCGGCCATCCGATCCGCCAGCTGTTCCAATGTTTCCTGGCGCCGTTCACGATAATTTTCCGCATCCAGTTCCACAATCATGAATCCCTTGGAATGTTTATTGGCGACCAGTTGGGCCAGTTGCTGCAGCGAGTTCAAGGTGTTCCCTCTTTTGCCGATCAGCATGGCCACTTTTTCGCTTTCCAGGTAAAAACTCACTTGCTTTCCTTTTTTCTGATGCGTAATCTTCAGATCTTCAATTTTCATGCCTTTTGCAATCGATTGAATATACTTGCTGGTTTCTTCGATTGCCAAGTCATTCGAAGCGGCCGGGTTTTTATCCTCTTCTTCCTCTTTTTCAAGAATATCCTCCGGCATGATTTCCTTTTCAAGGGCATCTTCCGTAAACGGATCCTCTTTCACGACAGGCTCTGGCTCTTTTATCGAAACTTTAATTTCAGCTTGTTTGGAACCAAAACCGAAAAAACCTTTTTTCTCTTCCTGAATCACCTGAATGTCTACTTGATCCCTCGTAACCTGGAGTTTTTCTAATGCTGCAGATATCGCATTTTCAACAGTTGTACCCGTCTGCGTAATCTGTTTCACTTTTTAGCCCCTCCTGCTTTCGTATTAACAGGTTGTTGAATATCTTTTTTCTCCCAAGGACGGTAAATGAACATGTTTTGAATAATAGAAATGATGTTTCCGATTACCCAGTATAGGGTCAATGCGGATGGAAGGATAATACCGAAACCGACAATCATGACCGGCATCATGTACATCATGATTTTCATTTGTGGATTATCCATTGCTGGACCGGTGCGCAAGACGATCAGCTGCATCACACCTGCAATTACAGCAAGCGTAATGCTTGGTGCGGCCAGCGGGAAAATCAAAAATGAGCCAAGATCAATTTCAGGAGTTGCATTCATGCGGCTGATGGCATGGTAGAAACCGATCAATACCGGCATCTGAATCAGTACCGGCAAACAGCCGGCCATTGGATTGACGCCTCTCTCCTGGAACATCGCCATCATTTCCTGCTGATATTTCTGTTGAGTCTGTGCGTCTTTCGACTTGTATTTCTCTTTTAACTTAACGAGTTCCGGCTGGATTTCTTGCATGCGTTTGGCGCTCCGGGTCTGCTTGATCATCAATGGCAACATTACTAAACGGATGATGATTGTTACGGCAATGATCCCAAAACCATAAGTTCCGAGCAGGTCCTTAAAGTACGTTATGGCCGAAACGAGCGGCCAAACAATAAATTGATTCCAAAATCCATCACTTTGATCCGTAATCGGCTTATCAAAGTCCATACAACCCGCCAGCAGCAAGGTCATACCCACCAATGCAATGAGCAGTACTATTCGCTTATTCAACCTTCTTCCCCCAAACTTCTTTTCAATTACTTCTATATTAACACTCATCTTGTTTCGCTTTCTACTTCTTAGGCAAAGCTCGGGCAATTTTCAAGACATGCTCCAAACTTTTCCTGCTTTCATGAAAATCCAAATCGGCCGCCTGTGGTCTGGCGATAATTACGTAATCCGCGTTCGGCAGCAAGTCCTCTTTGATTTCTAAAAAAGTTTGCCGAATATACCGTTTCACACGATTACGCACAACTGCGTTCCCTACTTTTTTGCTGACGGACAATCCCAACCGGAATTCCGGCTGGTCGCTTTTCAATAGATAAACGATAAATTGCCGATTCGCAAAAGACTTTCCTTTTTTAAAAACACGCTGAAATTCTTTGTTTTTCTTGATCCGCTGCTGCTTATTCATTTTTTCACCTGCTTATTCGGCTATATATAAGAAAGTACAGCTTTCGGAACTCAAAAGTTTTCGAAAGGAGCATCTTCCTGTCCAGACTTCAGCGCCTAGCCCCTCGAGACGCTTCAGTTTTCGTTAAGAAAAGAAAAAAAGACCACTGATGCGGTCAGTGGACTTAAGCTGATAGTACTTTTCTTCCTTTACGGCGGCGTGCAGCAATTACTCTGCGTCCGTTCTTAGTGCTCATACGTGCTCTGAAGCCGTGTACTTTGCTGTGTTTACGAGTATTAGGTTGGTATGTGCGCAATGTCATATATTACACCTCCTG
>DATHVY010000321.1:0-19615 GCA_035461045.1 Planococcus sp. (in: firmicutes) | reverse complement strand
TTAACGCGGATAGACGGCCGTGTTTGCACGGCAGCTCAAAAGCAGGTTCCAAAAGGGAGCGGGGGTGTGCTTTTCAGCTCGAGCAACACTCTCTTTGCACCATCACCTTTTGTACTGGTCTTTCTCAACGCACACATATCTTAATAAATTATAAAGCAATTTCCGCCCTTTTGTCAAATTGCGGAGGAAAGTGACGGAATGGATATTTAGGAGTATGATTGATGAATAGTGATTCATTTTATTGAGGAGAGGATTTCTTTGAACATGCATAAAATCATCATCCCGACACCTTTTGCGGTGGGGGATGTCAATTCTTATCTATTGAAAGGGGACATGCTGACTTTGGTGGATGCCGGACCGAAAACCCCTGAGGCATGGGAAGCGCTGAAGGCCGGTTTAAAGGAGGCGAATGTTTCGCCCGAGGACGTGGAGCAAGTGGTCCTGACCCATCACCATCCTGACCACGCCGGTTGGGTCGACGGGTTTGAAGGGGCGAAATTGTACGGACATCCGTACAATGATCTGTGGCTGCGCCGCGACGAAGCTTTTTTAGCCTACCACGACGCCTTTTATCTGGAGCGACTGAAAGAGGAAGGGGTTCCGGAAGAGCTTTTTCATTGGGTTAAAAAGATGAAGCGTTCCGTGCGCCTCATGGGCAACCGGCCGCTTGACATGTCCATCAATGAAGGGGATTTTCTCCCGGGGCATCCAGGGTGGCAGGTGTTGGAGACGCTGGGCCATGCACAAAGCCATCTGTCTTTTTGGAACGAGGAATCTGGCGAATTGATCGGAGGAGATCACATTATCAAGACGGTTTCTTCCAATCCATTGATTGAACCGCCACTGGATCCTTCAGAAGGCCGGCCAAAATCCCTGATCCAGTACAATGCTTCACTCGAACGCATGTTGAAGCTGCCGATTCAAAAGGTCTACAGCGGCCACGGAGAAGAAGTATACAACGTCCACGAATTGATTACGGCGAGGCTTGGCAAGCAGCATGGCCGCGCCATGAAAGTGCTGGGCATGTTGGAACGGAAAGAACGAACGGTTTTTGATCTGACAAAAGAGCTGTTCGCGCACGCCTATGAAAAAGAACTCGGTTTGACCCTGTCGGAAACCATCGGCCAGATCGATTACTTGTTGGAAGACGGATTGATCACGGAACGTCTGGACGACCAGGGTGTTTTCCATTATCTCAAAGCCTGAAAAGTCAAACAACTCCATGCAAGCATATACAGTGTTTTATGAATAAAGCGGCCTTGGCCGCTTTTTTTATGTCCAGTCAAAAAGCAACATCTTCAATCGCTTTTCTTCTATATAACATTGCATCCCATCAAAACCATCCGTTTTCCCATTTAATTGCCTGTGGTACTTACTCAAGCAGGTTTTGTGCATTTTTTTCGCTGAAAATCGAATTTGTAATTTAATTCGCTTGCACTCATAAAAATTCCGTGTTAAGATGTGTATATTCATTTTAAATATTGCATAAAAATACATTGGAGGTTTTCATATTGAATAAAAAAATCGTACTCGCATACTCAGGTGGACTAGATACATCGGTGGCCATTCCATGGCTGAAATCTCAAGGCTATGACGTCGTTGCTGTCTGCCTGGATATCGGGGAAGGCAAAGACCTGGAATTCATCAAACAAAAAGCACTGCAAGTCGGAGCGGTTGAAAGTTACATGATCGATGCCAGAGACGAATTTGCTGACGAATACGCACTCATTTCCATGCAGGCGCATACATTATATGAAGGCAAATATCCATTGGTATCTGCGTTATCCCGTCCGCTCATTTCCAAGAAACTAGTGGAAATCGCTGAAGAAAGCGGTTCGACGGCTGTAGCTCACGGCTGTACCGGCAAAGGCAATGACCAGGTCCGTTTCGAAGTTTCAATCAAATCGTTAAACCCGAATTTAGAAGTTGTCGCTCCGGTACGTGATTGGGGATGGTCGCGTGACGAAGAAATCGCCTATGCGAAAGAGCACAATGTGCCGATTCCCGTCAATCTCGACAGCCCGTTTTCCATTGACATGAATCTTTGGGGACGTGCCAACGAATGTGGCATATTGGAAGATCCATGGGCAACGCCGCCTGCGGATGCTTATGACATCACTTTGGCACTAGAAGACACACCGGACACACCGGATATCGTTGAAATTGAATTTGTGAAAGGTGTGCCGACGCAGTTGAACGGCGTATCTTATAAATTCACGGATCTGATCCTGGAACTCAACCACATCGCCGGCAAACACGGCGTCGGCAGAATCGACCATGTAGAAAACAGACTGGTCGGCATCAAATCCCGTGAAATCTATGAAGCTCCTGCTGCGATGACGTTGATTGCGGCTCATAAAGAATTGGAAGACATTACGTTAGTAAAAGAAATGGCTCATTTCAAACCGGTCATTGAAAAGAAAATGACGGAATTGATCTATGAAGGCTTATGGTTCTCGCCACTTCGTATCGCTTTAGAAGCGTTCCTGAAAGAAACACAAGAATTTGTCAACGGCACCGTACGTGTGAAGTTGTTCAAAGGGCATGCCATTATTGAAGGACGTAAATCTCCTAACTCGCTGTACAGCGAACAATTGGCGACTTACTCGACGGACGATACGTTCAATCACGCTTCTGCAGTCGGATTCATTGAATTATGGGGCCTTCCAACCGTTGTCAATTCGATGGTCAATAAAAAAGAAGTGAACGTCACGGATCAAGTGAAGGAGAAGGTGAAGGCATGACCAAACTGTGGGGAGGCCGGTTTCAAAAATCGGCCGAACAGTGGGTCGATGAGTTCGGCGCTTCAATCTCGTTCGATCAAAAATTGGTGCTTGAAGATTTGGAAGGCAGCACCGCCCATGTCAAAATGCTATCAGCCTGCAACATCCTTTCCGAAGAAGATGGCTCGCTTATCCTCTCGGGGCTCGATACATTAAAGGAGAAAGCGAAAAATGGCGAATTGGAATTCTCAGTCGCCAACGAAGACATCCATTTGAATCTCGAGAAATTTCTGATTGATGAAATCGGCCCGGTCGGCGGCAAACTCCATACTGCGAGAAGCCGCAACGACCAAGTGGCCACCGATATGCATTTGTATCTAAAAAATCGGGTCAACGAAATCATCGAAGCGGTATCAGCCTTTCAGGACGCCATCGTGTCCCAGGCCGAATCGCATGTGGAAACAATCGTTCCAGGATACACGCATTTGCAGCGCGCACAGCCGATTTCGTTTGGCCACCATTTGATGACGTATTTCTGGATGCTTCAGCGCGACAAAGAGCGTTTGACAGAATCATTGAAACGCATTGATGTTTCACCGCTCGGAGCGGGTGCCATGTCAGGCACCACTTTCCCGATCGACCGTGAAATGTCAGCGGAACTGCTTGGTTTCTCTGGCGTTTACCAAAACAGCCTGGACGCTGTCAGTGACCGTGATTTCATCCTTGAATTCCTCAGCAACGCATCGATGCTGATGATGCACATGTCCCGTTTTGCTGAAGAAATCATTCTTTGGTCCAGCGAGGAGTTTCGTTTTATCGAACTGGATGACACATTTTCGACCGGCTCGAGCATCATGCCGCAGAAAAAGAATCCCGATATGGCGGAATTGATCCGGGGCAAGACCGGTCGCGTCTATGGCAATCTGTTCGGATTGTTGACAACGTTGAAAGGCTTGCCGCTTGCATACAACAAAGATATGCAAGAAGACAAAGAAGGCATGTTTGATACCGTTCACACGTTGATGGGTTCCTTGCCGATTTTCGAAGGCATGGTCCGCACGATGACTGTCCGCACGGATTCGATGGAAAAAGCGGTGCATTCGGATTTTTCAAATGCCACTGAACTGGCCGATTACTTGGCCACGAAAGGCCTGCCATTCCGTGAAGCGCACGATGTCACTGGAAAACTGGTTTTCACGTGCATCCAACGCGGCTATTTCCTGAAAGATCTGCCGCTTGCGGACCTTCAGGAAGCGAGCTCTTTGATCGAGGAAGACATTTACGAAACCTTAAAGCCGAAAACCGCAGTGAAGCGAAGAAATTCGCTCGGCGGCACAGGGTTCGAACAAGTACATCACCAATTGGGACTAGCCAAGCAACTCCTCGGGTGACAAGTCCATCCAATAAACCTGTGTGCGGGTAGTAGCGCATGCAGGCAATAAAAGCCGGTTTTCCCTGCCCCTCATGGAAAATCGGCTTTTATGATGCCATGAACCCAGTGTTCATGGTTTTTTTGGTTGTTGAAAACAGGCTGTAATTTTATAACGCAGCTGTTTTAGGGAATACCCGTCGGAAACTACTATTCGGTTTGAAGTTCGCCTAAAACGGTTATTGATAAGGAACAAGTGTTCGTGTAAGCTGAAAAGAGCATTTACTTGATCGAAAGGAGAGGGCGACATGTATGAAGGGATAGAGGAGCGGCCGATTGTCTGTCTGGATATGCGGAGTTTTTATGCCAGCTGTGTGGCGGTCGAAGAAAGGCTCGATCCACTGGAAGCCTGCATCGCGGTGATCGGCAACCAGGAGAACCGGGGCAGTGTGGTGCTTGCAGCTTCACCGAAACTGAAGAAGGAGTTCGGCGTGAGGACTGGAACGCGTTTGTTTGAAATTCCCGATGATCCGCGCATCTTAAAAATCGAACCGAAAATGGAGTTTTTTCTGAGGGTTTCGATGGATATTACGCGGCTCTTGAAAGAGTATGTCCCGGATGAAGCCATTCACGTCTACAGCGTGGACGAAAGTTTCATCGATCTGAGCGGCACGGAAAAACTGTGGGGATCCCCCGAGGCCATCATCGCGCGCATACAGGACGACATGATCCGCCAGTTCAGCCTGCCATCCGCCATGGGCATGGGGCCGAATATGCTGATGGCCAAACTGGCGCTGGACCTGGAAGGCAAAAAAACCGGCATCGCCCACTGGAAGTTTGAAGATGTGCCCACCAAACTTTGGCCGGTGACGCCGCTCAGCGAGATGTGGGGAATCGGTTCCCGTCTGGAAGGGACACTGAACGGCATGGGCATCTTTTCGGTCGGTGATTTGGCAAGGAGCGATCTGCCACTGCTCGAAGACACGTTCGGCATTCTCGGCAACCAACTCTATCATCATGCGTGGGGCATCGATCTGTCGGAACTCGGCACCCCGCTGATGGAAGGGCAGGTGAGCTACGGCAAAGGCCAGATTCTTTACCGGGATTATACAACTACCGCGGAAATCTTAGCGGTGCTGCTGGAAATGGCGGAAGATGTTGCGCGGCGGGCACGTGGCGCGGGCAAGGCGGGGCGGACGCTGTCGCTTTCTGTGGGCTACAGCAAACATGCTTTTGGCGGCGGGTTTCACCGTTCGCGCACGATGGAAGAAGCGACCAACGAAACGCTGAAGCTGCACGAATTGTGCCGGGAGCTGCTGGCGGAATTCCATGACGGACGACCAGCGAGAAAACTGGCCATCTCGCTGTCCAACTTGGAACAAGAAACTTCGATGCAGCTGAGTTTGTTCGAACAGCGGAAATGGGAGAACCGGAAACTCGGGGCAGCGATGGATGCGATGCGCGCCAAATACGGACCGACTGCAGTGCTGCGGGCTGTGTCCTATACGAAAGCCGGCACGGCACTGGAGCGGAAAAACTTGATCGGCGGACATAAAGCGAGGTAGCGCTTCCGCCGAAAGAATGAATTACTTCAAAAACCGAATTATTTCTGAGCGACATCTTCTTTAATGTCAGCAGATTTGCTAAAATGAAAAAGTTAACTACAGACAGCAAGGGGCAAACACAATGCGCGTATTTTGGGAATTGGGATGGTTTTTCAAAGAGCGCCGAAAACAATACGGCATTGGCATATTTCTGTTGCTGATTGTTGCGGCGCTTGGGGTGTTACCGCCTCGCATCATCGGTTTTGTCGTCGACGAAATCAGTCGGGGCACGCTGACCACGGAATTTCTCGTCCGCTGGCTCAGCATATTGGCCGGAGCGGCGGTTGCGATGTACATATTGCGCTATGTGTGGCGCATGATGATTTTCGGATCATCCATTTTATTGGCGCGCAATTTGCGGGAGAAGCTGTTTACGCATTTCACCCGCATGTCGCCCGCCTTTTATCAGCGCCGGCGGGTGGGGGATTTGATGGCGCATGCCACCAATGACCTGCAAGCTGTGCAAATGACTGCGGGAGTCGGCGTATTGACGCTTGTGGATTCCGTGGCAACCGGGGGATTTGTCATCGCCGCCATGGCATTGACGATCAGCTGGAAATTAACGCTGATTGTGCTGCTGCCGATGCCGATTTTGGCATATTTGACGAATTACTACGGCAAAATGATGCACGAACGCTTTCACGGAGCTCAGCAGGCTTTTTCCGGCTTGAATGATAAAACCCAGGAAAGCATTTCCGGCATGAAAGTCATCAAGACCTTCGGACAGGAAAAGGAAGATGTCCAGGATTTTGTCAAACTCTCGAAAAAAGTCGTGGATGAAAACATCCGGGTGGCGCGGGTGGACTCCCTGTTCGACCCGACCATTTCAGCCGTCATCGGGATCTGTTATTTCCTGACCATCTCTTTCGGATCGTATTTCGTTGTCAACGATACAATGACGATCGGCGACCTCATTGCCTTCACAGCTTATCTCGGTCTGTTGATCTGGCCGATGTTGGCATTTGGCTGGCTGTTCAACATCGTAGAACGCGGCCGCGCATCCTATGACCGGATCCGGCAGCTTCTCGCAGAGCCGGCGGATATTGATGACCGCGAAGGGGCGCTTGACGTCCTGCCTGCCGGAGACATCGTTTTTGCATTGGATAAGTTTCAGTTTACCGGCGATGAACGGGCCGCGTTGAAAAATGTCCATTTCGAATTAAAGCAGGGAGAAACGCTGGGGATCGCTGGCAAGACCGGATCCGGCAAATCGGCTATTTTGAAGATTCTGCTGCGTGAATTCGATAATTATGAAGGCGAGATCACGTTCGGCGGCCGTTCGATCAACGCCTACCGCAAACAGCGGCTGCGCGAAGCGATCGGTTATGTGCCGCAGGACCATTTCCTGTTTTCCACAACGGTCGCGGGCAATATCGCGTTTGCCCGTCCCGATGCGACGATGGAGGAAATCCATGCTGCAGCAAAACTGGCCCATATCCACGAAGATATCCTGAATTTCACAGATGGCTATGCGACCGTTGTCGGCGAACGCGGAGTTTCCCTGTCGGGCGGCCAGAAACAGCGCATTTCGATTGCGCGGGCTTTGATGATGCGTCCCGAATTGCTTCTATTGGATGATTCCTTGTCCGCAGTGGATGCCAAAACGGAAGAAGCGATTCTCGCTTCCCTGAAAGCGACACGGACCGGGGAAACGACGATCATTACGTCCCACCGCCTGAGTGCGATCCAACATGCGCACCAGATCATCGTCATGCATGAAGGCGCCGTAGTGGAAATCGGTTCTCACGAAGAATTGATGAAGCAAAAAGGACGATATTATGAAATGTATGAGCTGCAGCAACTCGAAGCGCTTGTCGAACAGGGAGGCGAAGCTTAATGGAAAAGCATAAAGAATTAAGCGAACGCGCCCAGTGGATTGTCTTCAAGCGATTGCTCTACTATTTGCTGCCGCACAAGAAAACCTTGCTGTTGGCAAGCGGGTTGCTGGTGTTGACGGTACTCGGGGACGTACTGGGACCATTGCTCATCAAAATATTCATCGATGATTATTTGACGCCCGGGACTTTTCCAACGGGTCCGATTGTCGGACTCGCTCTCGGCTATGTATTCATCCAGACCAGCAATGTGTTCATCAGTTATTTCCAGATGCTCAGATTCCAGGAAGTGGCACTGAAAATCATTCAGCAGCTGCGGATTGATGTGTTTTCAAAAGTGCAGCATCTCGGCATGCGTTATTTTGACAAGACACCTGCCGGCAGTATGGTGTCGCGTGTCACCAATGACACCGAAGCCATCAAGGAAATGTTCGTAACCGTTTTGATCGGCTTTGTGCAAAGTGTGTTCCTGATTATCGGGGTTTACATCGCCATGTTCTTCTTGAACCCTCGGCTGGCGCTGATCACCTTGCTGCTTCTGCCGATCCTGTTTTGGATTATTTACTTGTACCGGAAATACAGCTCGGTCTTTTATCAGGATCTCCGGGAGCGGCTCGGCCAGCTCAATGCAAAATTGTCCGAATCGATTCAAGGCATGGGCATGATTCAGGCTTTTAGCCAGGAGTCCAGGCTGCAGGATGAATTCAATGACATCAACGACAAGCACTGGCAGGCAGGCAAACGCAACATAAAGATCGATGCCTTATTGCTGAGACCGGCGATCGACTTGGTCTATGCACTCGCATTGATCATGCTGCTCAGTTATTTCGGCATAACATCATTCAACAATACGGTGGAGGTCGGCGTAATTTACGCATTTGTTACTTATATTGATCGCTTTTTCGAGCCGATCAACCAGGTCATGCAGCGGCTGTCTATTTTCCAACAGGCGATTGTCGCAGGCTCGCGTGTCTTTACCTTATTGGACGAAGAAGAAGTGGAGCCGCATCAAAAAGGCGAGGACATTAAAATCCTGGATGGCAAGATCGAATTCCAGAATGTCACGTTCTCATATGATGGCACAACCGATGTGTTGAAAAATATTTCGTTCACCGCGCAACCGGGTAAAACGGTCGCGCTTGTCGGGCATACCGGCAGCGGAAAAAGCTCCATCATCAACCTGCTCATGCGCTTCTATGAATTTGAACAGGGTCGGATCCTCATTGATGGGAAAGAGGTCCAGCGATTTTCCGCGGAAGAGCTGCGGAAAAAAATGGGCTTGGTGCTGCAGGATCCCTTCCTGTTTTATGGCACGATCTCCAGCAATATCCGGCTTTACAATGAAGCGATGACCGATGAGGAAGTTCGTGCTGCGGCGCAATTTGTCCAGGCAGACCGCTTTATCGATGAATTGCCGGATGGTTTTTCGCAAGCGGTCACTGAGCGCGGCTCGACCTTCTCGAGCGGCCAGCGACAGCTCGTGGCATTTGCCCGCACGGTGGCGGTGGATCCGAAAATCCTTGTGCTCGATGAAGCGACAGCAAATATTGACACGGAAACGGAAGTCGCCATTCAAACCAGCTTGGAGCGGATGCGTAAAGGCAGAACCACAATCGCGATTGCGCATCGGTTGAGTACCATCCAGGATGCGAACTTGATTCTTGTGCTGCATCATGGCGAAATTGTCGAGCGGGGCACGCATCAGCAGTTGCTTGCCAAGCGCGGACTCTATCATAAGATGTATTTGCTGCAAAACGGCATAGTGGAATAAAAGGGACGGCCGCGGCCGTCTCTTTTTTATTTTCTGCTCGGCAATGCAGGAGGATTTATTGACGATTAGGTGGCTGCATCCCTTTGTCATAAAGATTTCACATTCTAATGGGCAGTGTTTGCAATGGAATTTTGGTAAGATGAGGGAAGAATGATGAAGGAGTGAAAATTTTGGGTGCTGATATCAATCTATTTCTCGCGTTCGGAGCGGGCTTCCTGAGTTTCATCTCACCTTGTGTGCTACCACTTTATCCGGCATTTTTATCTTATATAACCGGCATGACAATGGATGAGATCAAGACCGATAAAAAAGTCATGCGCAGAAGAGGCATGTACCATACACTATTTTTCCTACTCGGATTTTCAACCATTTTCATCGCACTCGGCTTTAGCACCTCTTTCTTTTATGAGTGGTTTTTACGCTACGATGAATTGATCAGGCAAATGGGTGCGATTTTTATCGTCTTGTTCGGCTTGATGATCATTGGTGTATTCACACCGCAATTCCTAATGCGTGACCGGAAATTTACTTTTAAAAACCGGCCTGCAGGATTTCTGGGTACGTTCGTCATCGGACTGGCTTTTGCAGCTGGCTGGACGCCTTGTACAGGTCCAATCACTGCGGCCATTTACGCGCTGGCCGCCACTAATCCAGGATCGGGCGTATGGTACATGCTTGCCTACGTACTTGGATTCGCAATTCCGTTTTTTGTTCTATCGTTCTTTGTAGCTCAGATGGGCTGGATCCGCAAACACAACAAAAGGATCATGAATGTCGGCGGATATGTTATGATCGGAGTAGGAATTCTGCTGTTTTTCGATGGACTGACTTTTCTGATTCGAATATTGAGCCCGTTCTTCGGTGATTTCCAAGGATTTTAAATGAGTATAAAGCAGGTGGAGCTGATGGAATTTCTTACTTCCATGCACGAATATCAAAAAAAAGTCGATGGTCGGGAATCTTTTCTCCTATTTGTCAAAACCGACAATTGTTCAGTCTGTGAAGGACTGAAGCCACAAATCGAAAGCTTTGAAAGGGACTATACCCTTCCTTTTTATGCCGTGAACGCGGCTAAGCTGCCTGAACTCGCCGGACAATTGATGCTGTTCACAGCACCGGTCGTCCTGCTTTTCAATGAAGGAAGAGAGATTCACCGCTTTGCCCGGTTCGTCCGGATAGACGAGCTTCGTGAAAAAATTGCACAGTTGGAGGAGGAGTTCAATGTTTGATTTGATTGCTCCTGAATGGCTGTTGCTGATCACGACTGTCGGTGCTTTGGGGATGGGCGTCATGGCAATGATTGTACGCTCCAAATCCGCTAAAAAACCGGCTTCGATGAAAAAGATCGTGTTGCCTCCATTGTTCATGTCAACGGGGGCGTTGATGTTTGTTTTTCCATTTTTTCGCGTTGCGCCGCTGCAAGTGGTGGAAGCGCTGGTCGTCGGCATGCTGTTTTCCGTAGTGCTGATTTGGACATCAAAATTCGAAGTCCGAGATGGCGATATCTACTTGAAACAGTCGAAAGCGTTTGTATTCATCCTGATTGGCCTGCTGCTGGTGCGTCTGATCGGCAAAGTGGCGCTGAGTGCTTCGATTGATATCGGTGAACTTGGTGGCATGTTCTGGCTTCTGGCGTTCGGCATGATTGTTCCGTGGAGGCTGGCCATGCTCTGGCAGTTCAAGAAAATAGAAGACAAAACAAAAAGCGTTGTTCCCGGTTGAGGAACAGCGCTTTTTGTTTTATTATTTTTCAAAATAACCTTCATACGGGCTCACGTCGATTTCGAGCTCATCCAGTTTTTTGCGCAAAAATTTATGGTCCCGTTTCGGTGTAGCTTGAATATAGCCGCGGATGATATGTTCATGTTCCAATGCTCCGGCTTCCTCCGCAAGCAAAATTTGTCCGATTTTCCCGGCAATTTTCATCTTGGCTACAGGCCGAAACAGGTCCGGAACCGGTTGAACCAATTCGTTTAACAGCTCTTTATCTTCGCTTCTCCATAAATGTATGGTTTGATCTACGTAATATTGTTCCCAGTTCAGATCAGACAACCCATCCTGTTTTGGCATTGACTTCAAAAATTTGCGGAACATGAAATAACCGCCGATAGCAAAAAGGCCGACTAAGACAACTCCCCAAAATAATATAAACCATAAAAACCACCCATCAAGTGCCAATTTATTCACCTCATTCTTCTCTCCTTCCATTATAGAAGGATTGCGGAGAAAATTCACGTAAAAAATGTATCTTCTTTTGCCTTCTGTGTCTATATAGCGAATGAAAGGAGGTGGTCAGCATGGCAATGAGCGAATTCAAAGGCGCCAGCATCCGATGCACATTTGAAGATGGCCTGGATGTAAACGGCAGAGTCAAGAAAAAAATCAAAGCGTATCACAACGTCACTGAGTCGGCCTCAGCAACCGAAATTTTCGAAGTCGCTGAAGTCCTGACAAATCTGGGAACAAAACCATTGATGTTCCTGGAAAAGCAATCCGCACAAACAATCTACTCATAATCTCAAGGGGGAATAAGGAATGGCTAAAACATTGGAATTGATTTTTGAAACGGCAGCCGGAAAAAGCGTCGCGCTGACGGTGGAAGAACCGCGGGAGGATCTGACTGGTGCTGAATTGAGCGCTGGCATGCAGAACATCATCACGCAGAATATTTTTGAAGTGGAAGGTTCACCATTTGCCTCAGCAAAAGCGGCACGCATTGTGGAACGTAATGTAATGGATTACGCATTATAGGAATAACAGGCCCTCCTGATTCAGGGGGGCTTTTTTAAATGAAGGGAGGAACAGGCAATGGATGAATGGATGCGTTTAATCCAGGAAGTCGGATTTCCGATCTTTGTGTCATTTTATTTGATGCACCGGGTGGAAAAGAAACTGGAGGCAATTCATGAAGCGTTGGTAACCTTGAAATTTTCATGATTTCACCGTTTTGTGACAAAGGCGCAGCTTGATCCATTGTATTCACTTTCGCCATTCGTTAAGATGGGATTAACGATAGAGTGGAGGAACATCATGAAACGAATGTACGCGACTCTTTTAATGGGCCTGGTCCTGATTCTCTCGGCTTGCGGACAAGAATCGATCGAAGAATTTTCCCATACCGACCAGCGGGGGGAAACGGTATCGCTTGCAGGGCTTGAAGGCACACCGTGGCTCGCCACATTTGTGTTTACGAACTGTACAACGGTCTGCCCGCCGATGACGTTCAATATGGTCTCAATCCAGGAAGAATTAGTGGACCATGGACTGGAAGATTATCAAATTATCGCTTTTAGTGTCGATCCTGCCGTGGATACCCCGGAGGTCCTGGAAGATTACCTGGCGAACTATCCAGTGCCGGATGATTCGAAATGGCATTTGCTGACGGGCTATTCACAGGAAGAGATTTCAGAATATGCAATCGACAATTTCAAAGCGTTTGTTAAAAACGACCCGAACAGCGACCAAGTGATACACGGCACGTCGTTTTATCTGGTGGACCAGAGGGGTGTGGTCGTTGAAAATTACGACGGCTTCGAAAATGTACCTGTCGATCAGATCCGCACCGATCTGGAGAATCTAATATCAGGCAATTAAAAAAACCGGTCCCCGACCGGTTTTTTTATGCAGAGAATTGGCCCAGTATTTTCCTGTCGATATTTTGCGGAACCCCGTCCAGCTAGAGTGGAGTGGGTGTGGGCTAGGATAAATCTCTCAATTGCCGTTTCTTTCTTTACTCAGTAAATCCCTGATTTCAACAAGTAATTCTTCTTTCTTATCCAGTAGTGCTTCTTCTTCCACCGGTTCCTCTTCTTTCCGTTTGAATTTCGTGAACAAACGGACCACCATAAAGATGGAGAAGGCAATGATGAAGAAGTCAATGACGGATTGGAGAAAAGAACCGTAGCGCAGTTCAGCGTTATTGAATGTATAAGTCAGGTCTGCGACACTGTATCCGCCAAGCAGTATGCCAACAGTCGGCATGATCAAGTCTGCGACAAGAGAAGAAACAATCTGGCCAAAAGCAGCCCCGATGATCACCGCTACTGCTAAATCCAGCACATTGCCCTTTAGCGCAAATTTTTTAAAGTCTTCCCACACATTCATCTCCTCCTCATGGAAACAGTTTACAATACGGTTCCGAAAAAATATATGACGGTCGGACAATTATCTTATTGCCAAATATGCTATGCTAGAAAAAATGACTGTTTAGGTGTGAAACAAGTGAAAAAAAGAAAACTGAAAAAAAGTGTTCGCAGGAAACTATGGTTTTTGGTATTGTTTTTTCCGGCTGTTATCGTGCTGATTACAGTCTTCATGATGGTTTTTTCAATGATCAATCCAGCATCTGTGATGAAAACAATCAAAGACACGCCAAAGCATATATTTGATATGGAAGTTCCGGAAGAATACATTCCCCTTTATAAAGAAGCGGCGGATGAATACGGGATTCCGTGGACTTTGCTTGCGGCGCATCATCGCATCGAAACACGATTTTCAACCATGGATCCTCTATTGTCACCAGTCGGGGCAGAAGGGCATCTGCAATTCATGCCATGCACATTTGTGGGCTGGACCCACCCGACGTGTTCGGGACTTGGGCAAGGGGATATTCCAGAAGAAGAAAAAACCGATCCCTCAGTGATTGCGCATTATGGTGGTTATGGTGTTGACGGCAATGGTAATGGCAAAGCCGATCCATTCGATCTGACCGATGCTTTGTACAGCGCAGCGAATTACTTGGCCAGCAACGGAGCAGCAGAAGGGGATCTGGAACGGGCGATCTACCGGTATAACCACAGCGAAGAGTATGTGGAGGATGTACTGGGGTATTACGAGCAGTACGAAGAAAAATATAATACACAATAAGAAAAGCGTTAGCGGCCGTTCAGCTCCGACAGGCTTATGACCTGAAGAGCTGGGCATCGAAGACTAGACAAGGACAGCTTAAGTCCGAAGAGTTGGGCGCTGGAGTCTGGACAATAAAAAAAGAGCGGACATGTTGTCCGCTCTTTTGCTTTGAAAAATTATGCTTTGCGTCCTCGGCCTCTTGAACCAAGAATCAGGCTAAGGATGAAGACTAGGATGATTGCACCGATCAGTGCAGGCAAGATGAATACGCCCCAGATTTCAGGACCCCAATCGCCAAGAATCAAACTACCTAACCAGGCACCAATGATACCTGCTATGATGTTACCGATAATTCCGCCTGGAATATCTTTACCAAGAATCAGGCCGGCTAACCAACCGATGATACCACCCATAATTAAGAATAAAATAAAACCCATTTTTTCCAACTCCTTTAGTTTTATGGATTAGTGCTACACTATGGGTATAACCCGATTTGGGCACTTTGAAACATAAAGTTTAAAATATTATTTCACTTCTGCTCCCAGCGTATACGTGAAATGGCGTAAAGCCCACTTGTGGCCAGCGTCATCAAAGCTTGCCACCGCGTCTTCATAAACGGTGATTTGAAAGCCTTTATTATAAGCATCGACGGCTGTATGAAGGACGCAAATATCGGTGCAGACACCGACCAGATGAATTTCTTCGATTCCTCTTTCGCGTAGCATAATTTCGAGGTTGGTTCCGGCAAAAGCACTGTATCTCGTTTTGTCCATCCAAGTGATTTTATTTTGATGCTGTTTGTAAACTTCAGCAAGCCTGCCGTATAATTCACGGCCTTCCGTGCCCCGGATATTATGAGGGGGGAAGAGTTTGGCTTCAGGGTGAAAATGATCATCCTCTTCATGCAAGTCAACGGGCAGCACGACAAAATCGCCATTTTCCACGAATTCTTCTGTCAGCTCACAAATTCTGTTTTCGATCGCCTGGCCGGGTTCCCCACAAGTCAATGCGCCATCTTCTGCTACAAAATCCACTGTATAGTCGACAATCAATAAAGCTCTCACCATTATCATTCCTCCATTCTAATAATTCCATCTAACCACAAAAAGGTTTTTACTGAAAGAGATTCAACCAGATACGAAAAAGCATAGAAACCACTGCTCAACTGATAGCAGGTGTTTCTATGCTTTTTCATTGTGCTTCAAACGCACGAGCGAATCTTTCAGGATGCGGGAAGCCGAATCGATCGTGACACCCAAAATCTCCTGAATTTCTTCCAGGTTTTTATGCTCATGTGAGTACAGGTAGTATACGTAAGCAAAACGCAGATCCCCGGATCGCATCGGCAGTCCCAAAAATGAACTCAAAGCCTGCGTGTAATCAGACAAGGATCCTAACTGAAACACGGTATATTCATCTTTGACTTTGGATGACAGGAGATAGGGCGTGTTGCGAAAAATTGCCCGCTCGATTGCTTCAAGCAGGACAGGGATTTCTTTCCCTGAAAAACGGAGCTGACAAGCAAAGCCGTCCTTTTTTTCAACCGTCAGCAGCAATTGTTCGCCCTGGTCCTCGAAATTATCTATTTCGATTGCAGTCATGTCCCGCAGCCGCAAACCGCGTAAGTATAGAAGGAAGAGCACTTTCGCGTACAATGGAAGCTGGCTGGAATCCAATACTTCTTCTTTCTTGTTCAAATAATCGGTATAGTTCACTTGAATGGAGTGGGGAGTGAGATCCAGTTTTTCATTGAACTTGAATTTCGGCATGAAGTCATTCGGAATTTTGCCGATTTGCCACATATAATCATACCAAGTCCGGATATGGATGAGCTTTCGGTTAAGCGTACTGTCCTGCAGACCGGCATCCCGTTGCTGCTTAAGGAAGTTTTGGATATCAACCGGGCGGATTTCATGGGGTTCCACCGATTTTTTATACGTATTTCTGAGATACGCGAACAGGGAGCGGATCAATTGAACTTCATGAACGACTGTATTCGGACTGATTCCTTTATCCAGACGATATTTCTCGTAACCATAAGGCATTGCGCGTCACCTCTCATTCAGTCATGACTTATTATAGCATAAAATTAGGAAAATAGAACGTACTTTCCCTTCAGGAAACAGAAGTGGAAATGAGTCATTTGGGTGCTTGTATTTCTTATTTGTTGTCTAAAAACCTAAAGTAGCTTAATACATAAGGAAGTTTCTTAAAATTCAAAAAATGTCCGCAAGCAAAAATAAATAATATTTGAAATTGATAGGATTTTGCTTGGAAAATAGGGAATAAAACAAGTAGTAACTTAATCATGAGGGGGAAGACGATGTTTAAAGAAGAAAACGAAAAAATCAGGAACGAGATTTTAGTTGCTGCGAATGCCTTGCCCGACGATCGATTGAACACGAAGCCAACTGATAAAGAGTGGTCGCCGATGCAGATACTCGAACATCTCCATCTTATGGAAACTGTAATCGCAACCAATATTTCCAAGCAATTGTTAAAAGAAGACAGTAAGAAAGCGATGAAAAAGCCGATTCAAATGACGGTAAACCGGGCGATTAAAGTAGACGCTCCGGAGTATGTCACGCCATCTGAGGAATATATAACTCTATCTGAGATGGAGCAACGACTAACAAAATCCCGAGAGTTGCTAAATGGAGTTTACGATACCAGCACGGACGAAATCTTGTCAGCCAAGTCCATGCCTCATCCAGTATTCGGCAAAGTACCTTTGACCCAATGGTTTCCGTTTATCGGCTACCATGAGAAAAGACATTTAAAGCAATTGGAAGAAGCAATAAATAAAATCAATCAAGAAAACCTTGAGTGATTCAAAAAACTTATCACATTAGATAATTTTAATGTAATTTACTTATGCTTCCTAATTCGTTATGATGGAATAGGAGAAAAGATGCTGAAATGAAGCTCTTTCAAAAGAATTAAAGGAGGAACAAGAACATGGCAAAAAGCAGTTTGCATAATAGCCGCACTTCTTTTGAGTTAAACGGCAAGACTTATAACTACTATCGTTTAGCTGCACTGGAAGAAGCAGGAATCGCGGAAGTTTCACGCCTTCCTTATTCAATCAAAGTACTTTTGGAATCCGTATTGCGCCAGCATGACGGATATGTGATCAAAGATGAGCACGTTGAAGAACTGGCAAAATGGGGCAAGAACGCGAACAAAGAGGCTGAAGTTCCTTTCAAACCTTCACGCGTTATCCTTCAGGATTTCACTGGCGTACCGGTAGTCGTTGATTTGGCTGCTCTTCGTTCGGCGATGTCCGAAATGGGTGGAGACCCGGACAAGATCAACCCGGATGTACCGGTTGACTTGGTAGTTGACCATTCTGTCCAAGTTGACAGCTATGGAACTCCAGAATCCCTTGGCATCAACACAAAACTTGAGTTCGAACGTAACGCTGAACGTTACCAGTTCCTAAGCTGGGCACAAAAAGCTTATGACAATTATCGTGCGGTTCCACCTGAAACTGGTATCGTCCACCAGGTTAACCTTGAGTACTTGGCGAGCGTAGTTCATGCTATCGCAAACGAAGATGGCACTTTTGAAGCTTACCCGGATACACTTGTCGGAACAGATTCGCACACAACCATGATCAATGGTCTGGGAGTTCTCGGATGGGGTGTAGGCGGAATTGAAGCTGAAGCAGGTATGCTTGGACAGCCTTCATTCTTCCCAATTCCTGAAGTTATCGGCGTTAAGCTGACGAACAAACTGCCAAACGGCGCAACTGCTACGGATTTGGCTCTTAAAATCACTCAAATGCTTCGCCAAAAAGGCGTTGTCGGCAAGTTCGTTGAGTTCTACGGCCCAGGCGTACCGGCATTGCCGCTAGCTGACCGTTCGACGATCGCGAACATGGCACCGGAATATGGCGCAACTTGCGGATTCTTCCCAGTAGACGAAGAATCACTTGAATACCTTCGCACTACAGGCCGTGAAGATTCAGATATCCAGGTTGTTAAAGCTTACTTGCAGGAAAACGATATGTTCTTTGATGCAAACAAAGAGCCGGTTTACACAGATACGGTTGAACTTGACCTTTCTACTGTACAACCCAACCTTGCAGGACCTAAACGTCCGCAGGATCTAATTCCTTTGACAAACATGAAAGAGGAATTCAACAAAGCTGTAACTGCTCCTGAAGGTCCGCATGGTTTTGCGTTGACTGATGAAGAGATCAATAAAACAGCTACAGTCACATACAAAGATGGCAAAACAGAAGAAATGAAAACCGGCTCACTTGCGCTGGCTGCAATTACTTCTTGTACAAACACTTCCAACCCATACGTAATGCTTGGTGCTGGACTTGTTGCGAAAAAAGCTGTCGAAAGAGGCTTAATGCCACCAGCTTACGTAAAAACTTCGTTGGCTCCAGGTTCAAAAGTTGTTACTGGCTACCTGGAAAAAGCAGGATTGCTTGATTATCTTGAACAGATCCGTTTCAACCTGGTTGGATACGGCTGTACAACATGTATCGGTAACTCTGGTCCATTGCTTGAAGAAATCGAGGACACAATTCTTGATAACGACTTGCTTGTATCATCCGTTCTTTCCGGAAACCGTAACTTTGAAGGACGTATCCACCCGTTGATCAAAGCCAACTACTTGGCTTCACCGCCGTTAGTCGTAGCATACGCACTTGCGGGAACAGTGGATATCGACTTGCAAAAAGATCCAATCGGACAAGATCAGCAAGGCAACAATGTTTACTTTAAAGACATTTGGCCAACTACTGAAGAAGTAGCGGCTCTTGTTAAAGAAACTGTAACGCCTGAATTGTTCCGTAAAGAATACGAGCATGTATTCGAAGAAAACCCGACTTGGAACGCAATTGAAACGACTGACGACGCTTTGTATGCATTTGATGAAGATTCAACATACATCCAAAACCCGCCATTCTTCCAAGGGCTTTCAAGAGAACCAAAAGATATCCAGACACTTGCTGGACTTCGCGTTGTCGCGAAATTCGCTGACTCCATCACGACGGACCATATCTCACCAGCAGGCGCCATCGGCAAAGATACACCTGCAGGCTTGTACTTGCGTGAAAAAGGCGTCGAGCCACGTAACTTCAACTCATACGGTTCACGCCGAGGAAACCATGAAGTCATGATGCGCGGAACGTTTGCGAACATCCGCATTCGTAACCAAGTTGCACCCGGCACTGAAGGTGGGTACACAACTTACTGGCCGAACGGTGAAATTATGCCGATCTATGACGCTGCGATGAAATATCAGCAAGACGGCACAGGACTAGCGGTTCTTGCCGGCAAAGATTACGGCATGGGCTCTTCGCGTGACTGGGCTGCCAAAGGAACTTTCCTTCTAGGCATCAAAACAGTCATTGCTGAAAGCTATGAGCGTATTCACCGCTCCAACCTGGTCATGATGGGCGTTCTTCCGTTGCAATATGTGAACGGCGAAAATGCTGAATCCCTAGG